>JAJOJU010000051.1 GCA_021208265.1 Alphaproteobacteria bacterium
TCCCTTTACGCTTTCAGCCCGGCGCAAGAGCGCTTACGGCTCATCCCGCTCCAGCATCACCGGCAAGTCCATCTGCCATGTCCGCACATCTCTGATTGAAGGAGCGACCAGCGCGTTGCCGACATATTCCGGCCCCGTCTTTCCTCGCCAAACCCCATCATCATCGGCCTGCATCGTCTGCTGCCCCGAGGGAACCGGCGCGCGCAGAGTTTTAACCTCGCCTTCCCAGACGACATTGCCGTCCGTCACACCGGAGAATATCTCCATCACGTCCCCGTCTTTGAAATTATGCAGACTTTGGTAGCTGTTATTTTTAAAATCGAATATATCGTAGGTATCCGGCCCGTCCCAGTCGTTCCATTTGTTCAGCATGCCCTCGACAATCTCACCATTCTCCCGCGTCAGACGCACGGGCAGGCGCGCGTTGAACATTGCCTCCCACTGGACTTTAGGCATCCCCATCGGATTGGCCCCCGTTGATGGTTCTTTCTTCAGGAAACGCAGCGTCCCTTTCCAGAGCGCATTCCCGGCCGCGATCGAGTTGAACACCTTGATCCGGTCGCCGCTGCGCAACGCGATATTCGGCGTTTTATAGCACTGATCGCCATAGCGTTTCCTGGGGGTATCCGATTCCTGCGGATATGTCTCCAGCACATGAAAGCGCGTCATATCGCGAAAAGCTTTTCCCAGACGGCCATAGTAAATCATCATGTACTCTCCCTTGTCGTTTTATTGTTTCTCTTATCGGTATAGAAACTACCCTTATGCCGGTCAATCCATAAAACTGTTTCTCATTTTTCTCTTGTAACTTGCAGCCTGAATCTTGAAACTACCCGTATGAATATTGGAATCACAGGCTATACGGGCCGGGTCGGTGCCCTACTGATTAATGAGCTGCAATCGGGTAAGTGGAACGGCCTGATGCTGGCGGGGGCGACGTCCCGCAAAATGCCGGAAACAGATCCCGGCTTTTTTGTCACGACCGATCCGGAAGAATTATTCAAGCGCGCCGATTGCGTGATTGATTTTACAACGCCCGAAGCCACGCTGTTTCATGCGGATCTTGCAGCCAAAACCGGGACGCAGCTTGTTGTCGGCACAACGGGGCTGAGCATCGATCATGAAAAAGCGCTGCAAAAAGCCGCAGAACATACAGGCATCGTCTATGCCGCCAATATGAGCGTGGGCGTTAACCTGCTGATGGCACTTGTAGAGCAGGCAGCAACCCGTCTGGCCAGCGACTGGGATATCGAGATTTTTGAAGCGCATCATCGCCACAAAGTGGATTCCCCTTCCGGCACGGCACTGGCACTGGGCCGTGCGGCGGCGGAGGGGCGCAACAAGAACCCGGCCTCATCCACCTATTCCTCCCTCAAAAACGCTGTTGCCAAAGAAGGCAATGCGTTCGTGTTTGACCGTGAAGGCAAGCGTATTGATGGTGAGATCGGCTTTGCCGTATCCCGCGGCGGCGATGTGGTGGGTGAGCACAGCGTGACGTTCTACACGGAAGGCGAGCGGCTGGAACTGGGCCATAAAGCTTCCGACCGATCCCTGTTTGCCAAGGGGGCTTTACGCGCCGCCGCCTGGCTGGATGGAAAACCGCACGGGCTTTACACCATGCGGGATGTTTTATTCGGGTGAACGATCCAGTAAATCAAAAGCCCTTTTCAATCAAATGGCGGCCTTTTTCAAGCACACCTTTATGCGCCAGCTTCGGGTTCCAAGGCGATAATTTAATATGCGGCGCGTAAGGAGACTTACTCAGGTCTGCACCGTCAGGGTCCTCAAAAATAGTAACCTCTTTGTCGTAGTAAGACACACCGATTAATGCGCGCGGCATGTTAGCGGCACTGCCGTATTTATCGTTCAGGAAACCCATAGCGGCATCAAGCTGCGATTGTTCCAGCCCGTCATGAACGAAAACGGGGCCGCGGGCAGGATCACGGTTATCAATGATGGCCGCCGTGTTAATCACTTTAGCTGATAAAAATTCTTTGGTTATATCAAATATACGACGGCCTTTTGACGTTCCAAGATCAACGGCTGCTTTCTCTTCAGGATCTTCCAAACGCCAGAACGTGATACCAAAATCGGCGGCTGTTTTAAAATCACGGGCGTTTTGCATATGCTCCATAAAGAAGAAATGTGAACGGCCGCGATAATCCATCAAATCAGAAGCCAATTGTGTTTGACTGTCAGGGGCATCAGCCGTCATAGACCGCGTGGCAAGCTTTTGCGCCAGCTCTTTTGCTTCAGGCTTGAAAACAAGCTGATCTGTGGCTACCGCACCTGCAACCAACATAAAAGAACCCAGAACACCCGCAGCAATTATTCGTTCGACCATCTTATTACCCTACATAAAATTAATTTCTAAAATCAATATTATGCATAAACAGGCTGGTCTGTTCTGTCAATCGCTGGTGATCTGGCCCTCCACTGCCAAAATAATCTTCTTCCGTGGGCTGCCCCAGCCGTAATTATCGATAATACCGGTGGAACGGATCACGCGGTGACAGGGAATCAGCACCGAAACCGGGTTTGCCCCCACCGCATTGCCCACCGCGCGGGATGCCGTGGGCTTGCCCACCTGCCCGGCGATTTCCTGATAGGTGCGGGTTTCACCATAAGGAATTTCAAGCAGCGCCCGCCAGACCTGAATCTGGAAGTTTGTGCCGTAAATATCCAGCTTCAGCTTTGCCCGACCACCTTCCGCCGACCAGAGGTTGGATATGATTGCCGCTTCTTCCGCCAGCGCCGCATCATCATGCGTGAAACGGGCGCACGGCCAATAGGCGTGCATACGTGCCAAACCTTGGTCACGCTCCCCTTCCATCAGGAAACCGAGCCAGCAGATGCCGCGCTGCGTTTTGCCGATCATAAGCTCGCCCAAGGATGTCGGCTGGAAGCCGTAGGTAATATGAACGCCCTGCCCGCGTGCCTTCACCTCACCCGGCGTAACGCCTTCGCAGGATAGAAACAAATCATGCAACCGCGCATTCCCTGATAACCCCGCCTCATGCGCCGCCAGCAATGTCGGCTGGCCTGCCTCCAGAAACGGCCGTGCATGGCGGAGGCTCATATACTGACACAGCCGCTTGGGGCTGATGCCCACATGCGCCTTGAACAGCTTCTGGTAATAATCGGGGTCATACCCGGCGCGGGAAGCCAGAAATTCAAGGCTGGGGTTTTCGGTATAGTGATCGACCAGATAATCAATCCCCTCGGCAATTACTTGCATGGCGGTGTTCATCCCTTATAGTTACAGGCTTGAAAGGAAATCGCCAATCCGGTTTTGTCAATGAAAAAAGCGACATCCATGATTTTCGCCCGCTGCGCGCCGCAACCCGGAACCCAAAAGCGAGCTGGAATACACCAATTCCTACACGCTGCTGGTGGCTGTCGTGCTTTCCGCGCAAGCCACGGATATCGGGGTGAACAAGGCCACGAAAGATCTTTTCAAAACCATCGATACGCCGCAGAAGATGCTGGATTTAGGTTTGGACGGCCTCAAAAAACATATCAAAACCATTGGCCTATATAACACAAAGGCACAAAACGTGATCGCGCTATCAGAAATTCTGGTGCGGGATTACGGCGGTAAAATTCCTGAGACGCGGGAGGAGCTGGTCAAACTGCCCGGCGTGGGCCGCAAAACCGCCAATGTGGTGCTGAATGTGGCATTCGGGAAACCTACTATGGCGGTGGATACGCATATCTTCCGCATATCAAACCGCACCGGCCTTGCCCCAGGCAAAACGCCGGAGGCCGTGGAAGCCGGGCTGGAAAAGGTAGTGCCGCCTGAATTCGCCCTGCACGCTCATCACTGGCTTATCCTGCACGGGCGCTATGTGTGCAAGGCGCGGAGGCCCGAATGCGGCTCTTGCATCGTTTCCGATTTATGCGGGTTTAAGGAAAAGACAGTTTAAATCCGGGCGCCCTACTCCATCACGGATTTGTAAAAAGCTCCCACGCCTACCATATATGGCCCGGCATTACCTTTCAGCAAATCTGCCACACAAGATTCCTTGTCCAAATCCTTGTTGCCGGATGTGCTGCGGACTTCGTAATAAGCAGCGGGCGCTAACTCTGGCGCCTTACCTTCGCGCGCCTCAAAAAAGATATCCAGCACGCATGAACCATTTGCGTATTGCCAGACGGATGCCCGGCCTTCCTGCCGGATGAACGAACTGTTGCCAAACAGAACGTGTAAATCACGAGCCGAGACCCCGACAATATTATCGGGGTCCTTGCGGATGGCTTGCAGTAGCTGAATCTTGTAGGTCTTACCGATTTCATAGGTACGGATAATCGGCCCGGATGCAAGGTTCACAGCCACATAATTATTCTGCGTTACCAAAGGCTGTACGCCGGACAGGCGAATAACCATGACAAGCAAAACCATAACCGCGATTGTCAGGAAAAAAAGCAGACCGGTCTTACGATCGGCCATGATGCGCCCCACCAGCCCGACCAGCAGGTATACCATAAAAGGAAAAAATCGAGACCTTACTATGAAAGTCTCGATTTTCTGAATATATGCTTGGATAAAATCCAAATTCATACTGTCTTATTCGGGTTATTCAGCGGCATTCGCAACATGGGCGAAAAGCTGTCCGTCACTATTAGCGGGCTGCTGGGGCGCGTCACTTTTTAACGCTTTTGAAGGCGCTGAGCCCGCTGCCTTCGCCCTTACCAGCTTTTTTTCGGAGGTGTCTCCCGCCGCACGCAGCGGACTAAGCTTACCATCGATCAAGGCACCAGCCTCAATCGCCAGCTCTTTATAGGAGATGGAACCCATAATGATCCCGCCGGATTTAACCGTCAGACGGCCATTCACCGTCAGATCGCCTTCGAAACGACCTGCGATTGTGGCTTCATCGATTTCAACCGTGCCATAGAAGTTACCGCTTTCGGATACTTCCAGAAATTTAGCACCCTTCAAGGCGGCTTCGATTGTCCCTTCCACCAGAAGGTAGTCACAGGATTCAATCTGACCGGACATGCTGATGCCCTGGCCAATCACCAGACGGCGCTCAGCTTCGGCCTTTTCACGAGATACCGCTTGTTGCGGAGCTGCTGCTGCGGCCGCTGCCGGTGCATTCGCCGCGGCTGCGCCGTATCCGGGATAAGCCGGATTGGCATAGGGCGATGCGGGACGTGCCGCAGGCTGCTGCTGATAACCGGAAACCGGAATTTCAGCTGTTTTAACGGAGGCCGGGGCGTCCGTTTCATTTGCGGCTTTGTCATCACCGGCTTTGCTGTCTTCGCTCATAATTTCTTCCTTTTTTTGGGGGCTGTTGTTCTTGAGGGGCCACCGGTGCTGACGCCTTGGGGGCGATAATCCGGCTATCCTGACTGTCTTCAGCAGGAGCTGCCTTTTCCTTGGTATCAGCTACCGCCGGCGCTTCGGCCACAGCTGCGCCGACACCCGGCGTTGTTTTTTGTACTTCAGATTTCACACGATGAAACATGTATGCACGCCTTTCGCTTTCTAAGAACCCCACATGGTCAGTGAAGCAAATTTTTCGTTGTTTGGAATATGATTTTCACTAGCATGCGCCCGAAAGCATCGCAAGAAAAGATTTGCATTTTTTAGGCACAAAACAGGGAACCTGTCTAAGACTCCCGGAAATGCTCATATATCGTTTTAGCCATGGCTTTGGATATCCCTTCAACCTTTTCCAGATCAGCCAGCCCGGCATCGGCAGCCGCCTTAGCAGAACCAAAATGCAGCAACAAGGCCTTTTTGCGCTGCACTGATACCC
>JAJOJU010000043.1 GCA_021208265.1 Alphaproteobacteria bacterium
GCCACAGAACACAGCCGCCATGCACGAAATTATAGAGGACGTCTGGCCAGTCTCGGATCCACACTCGAAAATTCCAGCCTCAGCGAATTGATGGGGCAGGGCGATTATGATGCGGATCAAGCCAAGCGGATTGAAACCGGCATGATCGCAATTGCTGCCCATACCGGGCAATCGCTAAGCGCGCCTAAAGGACCGATCCTTAGAACCGACAGCCAGCTATCTAATCCTGTATCCATGGCCTCTTTTGCGCCGCCGCTACCGCAACGTAAGGGCGGTGATTCCGCCGGGTCTGAAAAATGGGCCATACAAATCGGTGCTTTCACCAGCCGTGTAGCAACGGATCAAGCTATTAAGAAAACGCAAAGCCAGCTCCCGGCGCAATATGCCTCTGCAGCCAGCCCGATTATTGTTCCTCTACGTACGCAGGAAGGCTGGCTGTTCCGAGGTCGCCTCAGCGGGTTTGATACGGAAGAACAAGCTGCTGCCGCCTGCAAACATATCAAGGACTGCTTGCCGGTTTCCCCTTATGAATAAGAAAAACTTTTCCCATCATCGGTCATCCGAACGCGGCAATATGTTGTTTATCATCCTGATCGCTGTGGCGCTGGTGGGAATGCTGACCGCCGCCGTACAATATTCCAGCCGCCCGGAAGGCTCCAACATCGATAATGAAACTATGACCATCCGCGCCGGGGAAGTACAACGCGCTGCGGATGAAATGTCGCGCGCTGTTTTGTTTATTCAGCAAAACGGCGTCAGCGAAAGTGATATTCGTTTTGCCGGACCCGGAATGCATGCTGACTACGGCACGTTGGACGCCACACCGGACAATAATACACACCAGCTGTTTCACGCACGCGGCGGCGCGGCCAAGCTGCGTAAGCTGGATGATGATATTCTGGCAACCCCTGGTCAGAACTGGGAGTTTTTCGGCAGCACAGCCATACCGCAAGCGGGTTCCGACAAAGCGGATCTGGTTGCTGTCATCCCGGATGTAACACAACAATTCTGTGCCAAAATCAACCAACTAAACGGCCTTGCGGGACAACCGGTTGATGATGGCAGCACAGGCGGAACCTGTATCAATGCAGGGGCTTCCGGGCGGTTCGGTAGCGGCAGCCCGACAGCGGTAACTTATGCATCCGCCCCCAACACGATGGATGCTTCCAGCTTTTCCAAACTGCCGGCCCTACAGGCCTGTGTTCAGTGTGCCGCTGATAACAAATATTATTTCTATCATGTGCTTTTGGCACGCTGATCTCTTCTTCTATTGCGGCAAACGCATAGCCACCGGTTCCGGGGCAATCAGCGCATCAATTTCTTCGTTGATGGGAATGATATAATCATAGGCGCCCATCATTTGTTCGCTGACAGAATCGATCAGGCGCAAGCTTACCGTCACCGTTGTTTCGCCCGGCAGATAAGTGCCTGTCAAAATGAAATGACGTCTTGTTTCAGGCTCCGCCATTCCAGCGCGCGGGCTGGCTTTCACTTTATACCCCAACTGCACCATACGGGCTGCCACCTGTTCCGGTATCACGCGCGCAAATTTCGAGGTCGCTGCCGGGTTTTGGCTTTCGGTTAAAGGCTGTGTCAGAATGAGTGAATTCGATGTTACCGACCCACGTGCCTGCCCGATAATGTAATCCGCCGCCGCGTAGTTAACATCCAAGAGGTTGACGTCTTCTTCACTTAGAAAACGGTATTTTGTATTTTGCAGTAAGGCCGCCGCCGTGCAGCCGCTCAAAGCCGGTGCCAGCAGAGCAGCCCCCAATACACAAACAGCCAGTATTTTAAGCTTTTTAGCGGGCATTAGTCATTATATCCCTGCAGGTCGAGCGGTTTATTTTCATCATCCACCGGCTGTGGCGCAGTCAGTTTATCCGTTTCTATCGAACCTTGATGCCCGCCCGCCATTTTATCGCTGCCCAGCATCATCGGCGGCACGGGGGCGGCGGGGCGTATGGGCGCCGGACGCAATTCAGGCTCCGCCCGGAACGGGGCTTTTCCGGCAACGGGCATCAAACGATATTCATGCTGGCGGTTAAATTCCGGATCATACCCGAAATTAGGAATGCTATAGACGCCGCGTGTTTGATGGACGAGCTTTGCTCCCTCGCGCACTTCCAGCAAAATGGAAACCCCCATAACATCTTCGGGCTTAAAGCCGTGAGATGCCGCATAATCCTTGCGGTCTTTCTCATATGCCGCTTTTTCATCGCCGATCAGCGGATGCATAGTCACTGCTACACCCGGCACATCCTTGGCATAGGCACGCAGTTTATACCCCTTACCCACAAACGCATCATGCAAGGCATAATCAAGGCTTTTGTTCATTTGGTCAACGCCCAGAGGCGGGATAACAGTGACATCACGCCCCTGAAACACGTAGCCACTTTCCAGCTTTGCCAGAAGATCAGACGCAATGTCCCTCCATGCCTGCACAGCCTTATGGTTGGCCGCCACGCTGAAATCATACCCCACATCTTCCGCTTCGGGTCCGGGCGGAGATTTATAGGTCTGATGGTGATAAGTATAGCCGGCCGGTATCGGCGAAGGCAGACCGCAGGATGTAAGCAGTGCTGCAGAACATACGGCAATCATCAGGCGGGAAGGCATCAAAGGTAATTTGGACATCGGAGGCAATCCTTTTAAAGGAAGGGACGAAGAAGAAACTCTACCCCTGATCCTATCAAGTCTTGCCCGTTTGGTACAGAGCGGAGTTATGAGCGGTAAACAGCGCCCATATTCTGCCGCCCTTCATCGCTGAGCCAGCACAGAATTTTCCCGCGCATCGGCCCCATAAATATCTCACGACTATGCAAATAACCGCTTTCCAGTGCCTTTGCCACGGGTTCATAGCCATAACGGCGGATCATATCCTCCTGCAACATGGCGGATTCTGGCGATCCGAAATAAGCCTCGATCATGAAAAAGTCATTCAGCATGGGACAATCCTTTCGCTTGCGGGTGGAGGAAATAATCAAAGAACTCGATTCGCTATTGATAATCATTATCAATTGGGGGGTAGAGGTCAAGATAAAAAATAAAAACCTTGGATGGGGCTGTGATTAAGCGCGCATTTTCTGAATAGAACCCGTTGTACTGTGCCCTTCGAACAGGGAAAGCACTTTTACATCCCCGCCATAAGAACGCACTGTGGGCGTTTCGGGGATTTGTTCGGGCGTATAATCTCCACCCTTCATATAAAGGTCAGGTTGCAAGGCTTGTAACAGCTTGATAGCGGTCTGGTCTTTATCGCCTTCCGCCCCGCCGAACAGCACCACCATATCAACGGATGATAGCGCCGCCAGCACGGTGGCCCGCGCCGATTCATCATGCACCGGGCGCTCAGGCCCTTTGAGCGTACGGACGGACGCATCGGTATTTAAGCCCACAATCAGGCGATCGCATGAGCTGCGTGCCTGCGCCAGATACCCCGTATGCCCGGCATGCAATATATCAAAACAACCATTGGTGAAACCCACTTTAAGCCCGCGCGCGCGCCAGCGGCGGATATGCTCCAGCGCCTGTTCCCATTGATCTTCGGCGCAGATAATGCCTGAACCAGCTAATCCCTTGTCACCCTCATGAGTAATCGCCTCCACCAGCTCATCAGCGCGAATGGGTGTCGTACCCACCTTGCTGACGGCGATCCCGCCTGCGAAATTAGCCAGAACGCCCGCTTCCTCAAAACTGCCGCCCGCAGCCATTGCCGCCGTGATTGTGGCAATAACAACATCGCCCGCACCGGAAACGTCAAAGACTTCCAGTGGTTTGGCACGCAAATGCAGTGTATCCGCCTCCCGCCCCTGACGCACAACCGAAATTCCGTCCTGAGAGCGCGTGGCGAAAACACATGAAATACCGGCCTTGTTCATCAGGCTGGAAGCTGCCGCCATAACATCAGAGTCACTGTCTACCGCCATACCGCCCGTGGCTTCCGCCAGTTCCTTTTTATTGGGCGTTACGGCACTGGCCCCGGCATATATAGTGTAATCAAACCCCTTGGGGTCGACGATCACGGGAATATCCTTGGCTTTCGCGGCGCTCATTACCGCCTGCAACACCGGGCGGGTCAGCAGCCCTTTGCCGTAATCGGACACCAATACGGCCTTAACGCCTTCCATGCGCTTTTCAATGGCGGCAATGACTTGTTGCTCCAGAAGGGCGGGCAACGCCTGTTTCTTTTCGAAATCAGCCCGCAAGAGCTGCTGATGCCCCGCCAGAAAGCGGGTTTTGACGGTGGTCGGACGGTTTTCGTCAATGATAAGGTCATCCGCGGTAATTCCCAAAGCCTCTACACAAGCCTTTAACTGCACCCCTTCCGCGTCATCCCCCGCCAGCGATATAAAACGGCAATCGGCTTTAAGACCCGCCAGTGACGACAGGGCGTTCCCCGCCCCACCCAGCATAGTATCTTCCCGCTTGATATTCAGGACCGGCACCGGGCTTTCCGGGGATATCCGGTCCACCGACCCATATATAAAGCGGTCCAGCATAACATCGCCAATCACCAGGACAGGCGCGCCCTCCATAGCCCGGATGAGCGATAACAACCTGCCGGAACCGGGGGAAGTGACCTGATTTGTCATGTTTTTTTGCCTTATTTCAAAATTTTACAGAATTTATCCTGCTTGTTAGGAATTCGTCAATATTTCCTGCGGTAAAGTAGTAATAGGGAAATAATTGGGTGACCAGAAATAAAAACCTTTTGGTGTGTAAGAGTATATAATAGAGGGGTACTGAAATGACATGGGATGAGGGAAAAACCGCCCGCGAAAACGCGATAAATAATAACAAGGGCGTGTTCTCAAGAATAATTTCTGCGCTTCACCGCAACAGACTGGGTGAGCTTCTTGTAATCCGGGGCGTTATCTCGCCGGAACAATTGAAAGAGGCCTTGGGCCTACAAAGATCATTGAATATGCCGCTGGGGCAGGTGCTGGTTGAACAGCGCGTTGTGTCCCGCTCGCAATTGCGTTACACACTGGGCCGTCAGTTTATGCTGCGCTGTACAGCGACAGCGATTTTGGGATTCGTAACCTTGGTAGGCTTTGCCCAGAAAAAGGCACGCGCCGACCTGCCGGATACCCCGGCCAAGATCGCGCTGTCGGTTTCCGATCACTTTACGCAAGTGTCCTACTATCCCGGCTTGTTTGGTTCGGAGGAAGAGCGTTCCACGAACTTAAAGCCTTTCACCAAATGGACGGGGATGTTCGACCGATTCGAACGCGACCTGCAACGCAGCTCCAGCAAGGCAACGCTGGCAAACTGGGTGAATAAGCTGGAAAAATTCAAAGGCCTGCCGCTGAAAAGCATGGCTGACAAGGTCAACCGCATGGTGAACGAAGTCCGCTATATTAATGACAGCAAAAACTGGGGCCAGAGTGATTACTGGGCCACGCCGGTTCAATTCCTTGAGCGCGGCGGCGATTGCGAGGACTTTGCCATCACAAAATACACGGCCCTGCGCGCCTTGGGCGTTCCGGAAGAGCGCCTGCGCGTAGCGATCGTCCACGATAACGTCAAAAACATCCCGCATGCCGTTCTGGTGGTTTATACCGATGAAGGCACAGTGATTCTTGATAACCAGAATAAAGGCTTGGTCGATGGTGAAAAGATGCAGCGCTACCGCCCGATCTTCTCGATCAACCGCACGGCTTGGTGGTTGCACACAGCGCCGAGCAAAACCATTCTGGCCAGCGCGCAGTAAAATCTCGCGAATCATAACGCGATATCCAACAGGAAGAGCCCTTTTTCAGGGCTCTTTTACTTTATCCCCGTTATACATGTGCCCTTTTTTTAAAAAAGTTCCATACCTGGTCAGAATCATTGAATAGTGGGCGTCCGGCGTTATTTTAATAAGAAGCCGTCATTTTTCCGTAACCGCAAAAGAGGCCCTTGTGCACCAGTGCTGCAAGAAATTTTCTTTCAAAAATCACATGATCCACATAAATGGATCATCTATTTTTTCATGCAAAAACAAGGCCTTGTTTTCAAACTCTGCGGGTAAAGGAATTTATTCATATTGGAGAATACCACGAGATGTAGTACTCTTTAAGAACATTAACGCAAGGGATTGTGGTCCCGAAGCCTCTTCTCTGTCGCTTAACCGTTCTTGCGTTTATCACCAAATTTTTTCCTCTGTGGAAACAAGCCGTGCGTTTTATTCAAAACAATCCGGTTCTGCAGCAGGGATATCGAAAATACACTATTCAAGGAGTGCAGCTCATGTTTGACGTAGCGCAAATGGAGCGGGGAAACCGCGTCCAAATCGATCGCAGCCGCGATGAAAAATTGACGACTTTTGGCAAGGCGACGTTGACCGACCGCTATTTGCTGCCGGAAGAATCCTATCAGGACCTGTTCGCCCGCGTGGCGATGTATTACGGCGATGATTCGGCCCATGCCCAGCGCATATACGACTATATCTCCAAGCTTTGGTTCATGCCGGCGACACCTGTTCTGTCGAATGGCGGTACGAATCGCGGCCTGCCGATTTCCTGCTTCCTGAACGAAACGCAAGACAGTCTGGATGACATTGTATCCCTCTGGAATGAAAACGTTTGGCTGGCGTCCTTGGGCGGCGGTATTGGTTCCTACTGGGGGAATGTGCGTTCCATCGGTGAAAAAGTGGGCCGCAACGGCAAAACATCCGGCATTATTCCATTCATCCGCGTGATGGACTCCCTAACGCTCGCGATCTCCCAAGGATCTTTGCGCCGTGGATCTGCCGCGATTTACTTGCCGATCTGGCACCCGGAGATTGAGGAATTCATCGAACTGCGCCGCCCGACCGGTGGTGATCCGAACCGCAAGGCGCTCAACCTGCACCACGGCGTGCTGGTGACCAATGGCTTTATGCAAGCTGTGGAGCGCAATGAAGAATGGGCACTTAAATCCCCGAAAGACGGGCATGTGGTTGATAAAGTGAATGCCCGTGACCTGTGGATTCGCCTTCTGACTGCCCGTATTGAAACCGGGGAGCCTTACATCGTCTTTATCGATCACGTGAATGATTCGATCCCCGACCACCACAAAATGGCCGGTCTGAACGTAAAGATGTCCAATCTGTGTTCTGAGATTACCCTGCCGACCGGCGTGGATCATTTGGGTAATGACAGAACGGCTGTATGCTGCTTGTCATCCCTCAATCTTGAAACCTTCGAGGAATGGCAGGATCACCCGACCTTTATCGAGGACGTCATGCGCTTCCTTGATAATGTGCTGTCCGATTTCATCGCCAAGGCACCTGATTCCATGAAGCGTGCCAAATATGCCGCCATGCGGGAGCGCTCGGTTGGTCTCGGCGTGATGGGTATGCACTCCTTCCTGCAATCTAAAATGATCCCGATGGAAGGGGTTATGGCTAAAGTTTGGAACCGCCGCATGTTCCAGCACATCAAACGCCAGGCGGATGATGCTTCCGTGAAGCTGGCGCATGAGCGCGGTGCGTGCCCGGATGCCGCCGATTACGGCATTATGGAGCGATTCTCCAACAAACTTGCGATCGCGCCTACGGCTTCTATTTCCATCATCTGCGGCGGGGCGTCCCCCGGTATTGAGCCCAATGCCGCCAATGCCTATACGCATAAAACACTGTCCGGTTCCTTCCCGGTCAAGAACAAGTATCTGGCCGAACTGCTGGAGACAAAGGGCCAGAACACGGATGATGTATGGTCATCGGTCTTTACCAATGAAGGATCCGTCCAGCATCTGGATTTCCTGACGCAGGAAGAAAAGGATGTATTCAAAACCGCATTTGAAATTGACCAACGCTGGTTGATCGAACATGCAGGCGACCGTGCGCCGTTTATCTGTCAGGCGCAATCGCTGAACATCTTCCTGCCGGCCAATGTACATAAGGCTGATCTGCACCGCATCCACTGGGAAGCCTGGCAGAAGGGTGTTAAGTCGCTTTATTACTGCCGCTCTAAATCTATCCAGCGGGCGGAATCAGATGCGTCCTGGAAACGGGCGCAAGCCGGGGAAACACCCAAGGATAACCGCGAACCGGAGCTGTCCGAAGAAAATAAATACGAAGAATGCCTCGCCTGCCAGTAAGGCAAGAGACGTTCATCCTCCAAAGAAAGAGCCCCTTAATAAAGGGGCTTTTTTTATGAGCGATCCTGTGACGGAAAATATTTCTGGCGCAGGTCACGCAGGCGCTGCTGTTCAATCAAGCGGTCTGCGCCAAAACCAAGCGCGCCGCCAGCCAGCATACCCAAAACCGTCCACAGCACGATGTTCATGGGCTTGAATGGCTGGGTATCAAAACCGCCGGCAAAGTTCTGATCATAAATATCCCGCGCCAGCGCCATAATTTCATGACGCAGGTCATTGGCATTACCTTCCTTACCGTGCAGCTCGATATCGACATAATCAAAGATCTTCTGGCTGAGAAGGGGAACACCCGTCCGTGCCCGCGCAATTCCGCCCGTGGTGCGCTCGATATTACGGGCCATATCAACAGCATATTTAAGCGCAGCCTCGGCAATACGGAACTCCTCAGGACCACTGTCGGAAGAAGAATAAGTTCTGTAACGGTGGCTTCTGGCCTTGCTTTTAGCTTTTTCCCAGCGGGGGGTTTGCACGGTAAGCTTACCATGGGCTTCATAGGCCTTGGGCATCAGCACGTTATAGTTTGACCCGGTCGCCCAGGTATTGGCAAGGGTCACATATTCATCACCCTTGATACCTTCATAACCCGGCAAATCCTTGCGGCTTTCCCGCATGGCCCATTCATTTTCGGCGCCGGTCTGATCAACCAGAAGCAACTGTTCGGAAATTTTGATATCCGGGTGCTTTGCTGAGAAATCCTTCAGCAGCACCGCAGCCAGCTCGCCTTGTTTTTTGTCATAGGTATATGTGTGGATGGTGTAATCATAAACCTGCCGCGTTCTTATTTCACTGTGGCAAGACTGGTTGCCGTTTGCATCGCTAGAACAAACCATTTCTGTATACATTTCAGTGCGGTAAACATCGTCATGGTCTTCATCCCACGCTTTATTAAGCGCTGTAATCGCGGGCCTTTATCGTTTCCAGCGCTGCCGCCGCCGGGGCCAGAGATTGAGCCGCTTCTGCAGCAATCTGATCCATCTGCGCGGCGTATTCGGGGATCTGCGTATGAATGCGCATGGACCGGTCAACCTTCTTTTCCATTTCATAGGCAATCCGATTATCACGGTCCCAAGCTTTGCTGATGCCCCATTTATAACCCAGATTACTGGCCTCAAACACCTGCATCGCCACATCGTTTGTCACGGAATAATACATCGTGAGCGGCGGTACCTTAATATCACGCAAAGTCGTCAGCTGGAATCGGGTCTGCCCGATTTCTGAAAAGGCGAGGGGAATCTGACCGCGTTTGGAGTCTTCATGCAAATAACTGGCAACACCAAACATAACAGCCAGAATACCGGCCCCGATCGGAACCTCAATCGGCGTATCATGCAGAAGTTTAACCGTTTTTTGTTTCCATGCGTCCAATGTATCTCTCATAGCATCGCCCTCAGAGTATTTCTATAACTCCGAAATGCGTATCACTTGATTAAGTAAAATTCAAGATATTTGGAGAGGCTTACCGAAATGCCTCCGGCACGGGCGGCAAATCCGCCAAGGTAAAGGGTTTCAAGTGCCCAATCAGCGAATCACCTGATGGGCGCATGGCAGGACCATCATATAATTTACGCATCTGCCAGTTACCGGGCGCGCCCGTAAACTCTAGAATATCGCAGTTGCCAAGATCAGGGATAGTTGCATCCAGCGGCAAGTTCATCATCTTGCGGATAAACTCTTGCCCCACAGCGCCATGGGAAACGATGATAATCTCTTCCTCTCCCGCTGCCAGCGCTTTATCCATCGGCCCATCGATAAAGTCACACACCGCTTCATAAACATCCTTGCGGCTGTCGCCCAGCATATTGCGGGTGGTGAATTTGTCTTTGTGAAAGACCTCTTGTGCCATCTGCCACAACTGCCCGGCGATCCGCCAGTCAAGCGGCTTAAGCGCTTTGTTCAGGCGAAGGGTTGCCCCGAAAAACTTTTCAATTAAACGCGGTTCTTCAATCACCCTAGGGCCTGTGGCGGGCTGTAAATTATCATCCCCCCAAATCGGTGGATGTCAGACCATGAATAACGCCGCTTAATGTCTGCTTGGTACGGATATAGGAACTGACATAAACCAAAGGCCACATCCGGGCCTGCCGCACACGGCCCATATCCGTGGCTTTTTGCACTTCTTCACCAAAGAAATACCCTTGCAAAAACCGCCCGGCTGCCACGGCCTGCCGCCAGCCAGTATCGGTCAGACCCACGGCGTAGTCTCCCATCTTGGCATAACGGTCGATATCAACATTGCCCTCCGATTGCCCGTGCCGGATAAAAAGAATACGTGCCATTTATGGTTCCCTGTTGTTTTTTATATTTTATCTATTCACATCAAATATATGCGGGCAGGTCAATGCCTTCCGCCGCCGCCTTAAATTTCATACGGAATATAGGTTTGCTACAAAGCCTCAGTAATGCTATGACCCATGCGGACATGGCACAATAAAAGGCACAATATGGTATATGGTTATTCTAACCCTTTAAATCTGAGCAGCTTGAATTATGGCTTTGTAAAAGCCATGCAGGCAGCCTGGTGCCGTGAAACCTGCTGGGAAGGCTGCACTGATGAATATGACGCCGCGGAAAACCCGGCAGAAGGCCAATGCCTTGTAACAACACTCGCCGCCTGGGCAGATAATGGTTTTGCCGACTATCTGCAAACGGTCTTGGTGCAGGCCGATGTTCATCCCCCGCGCCCGCCGGTCTGGCATTTTAATCTGCACCATTCTCGTCTGGGCCTGTATGAATTCGACATTGACCCGACATCCCAGCAATTTCCACGGGGCAGCCGCTACGCGACAGTGAGCAGGGTCAGCATAGCCTCCCGGCAGCACCATGAGATAGTTTACGGCTCACTCTTTGAACCGCAAGCCGCTGCCAGTCTGGAACGCAGGTTAACGCTGTTTTTATCGCGGATGGAAAATCCGGGCGGCTATAAAATAAACACCAGCGCCGCAGACATACTGGCCCGTGCTGAACAGTATTTTGACTATGTCCGTGAATGGGCGCTGCGGGAAGAGCGCCCCGTCAAGGAGGCTCAGCACTTGTACCACCCGGAACAGACACCCTCCGTGCCCGCACCAGCCCTTTAAAAAATCTGCCACCAGCGTGTTTTGCGAATGGCCTTACGGTATTTTCCTTCCAGCTTTTCCTGGAACAGCGCCGGGTTATAAAGCCCTTTTTGTGCATTCGCCATCAGAATGTCTTTCATAGCCTGCTCCAAAGCGGCGGCTGTTACTCTCGTTTTCGGCAACGGAAAACCGACAAGCGCATAAGTTGCCGCTTTCCAAGTATCGTCCTGGCCTTCCAGACCCAGTCGCTGCAAGTTCCGGTCAACAATCACGCGGCGATATACGTTCAGCGCGCTTTCCTTGTCGAATTTTTTATCGGACCCCAAACGGTAGACAAGCAGATATTCCGGCATCACCGCAAAGCGCGTTTGGTGAATCAGCCGCGCCCACAAATCAAAATCCTGCGCCCGGCGCAAGGAAGAGTCGTATAAAGGCATCCCCGCTGTTTTCAAAACGCTCGGACGCATTATCACGGATGGATGCAAAAGCGGGGCACTGAAAAACCCGTTCACCGCCAGCTGATCATGATCCGTTGCCGTTTCCACTGTTTGGGATGCAGACTGCCCATCAGGCGTGATGCAGCGCCCCCAGCTAGCCAATACCCCCACCTCCCGGTGCGCCGCCATGTATGCCGCCTGTTTTTCAAAGCGGGCAGGATCACATATATCATCCCCGTCCATCCGCGCGATCAGGCTGCCCGGATATTCCTCCAAGGCCTTATCAATCAATTCATTCAGCCGCGCCGCAATACCTTTATTATCCTGATGAATAAACACGCGAATGCGAGGGTCTTGCTGCCCAGCTGCCGTCAATATTTGCGGCGTGTCATCGCTTGATCCGTCATCCGCCGCCAGCAGCAGCCAGTTTTCATAGCTCTGTTTTTTCATCGAATCGAGCGCCGCGCCCAGTGTAGGGGCACAGTTATACGCACTTAATATCACGACAATCGGCGGAAAAGCGTTCATAGAGCGCGATTATGCCTCATCCGCCCTGCCAAAAAAAGGGAGTTGTAAACCACAACATGTTGTGTATAATTATAATTGTTCATACAATATGTATGTATCCCTGAGAGTCCTCTCGTATCCATCCCCGTTATTCACAGGCCTTTGACCTAAAAGGGATGGCGCAAGAGGCCGGAAACTCTAGAATGACCCTACACAAGAATCGCAAAAGGAGAGACATCATGGCCAATGCCGCTGCCGTCATAAACGACCTCGAAAAATCATCATCACCGCTTTTGAAGGAACGCCATGTTTACAAGCCGTTTCTGTATCCGTGGTGTTACGAGGCCTGGTTAACGCAGCAGCGCATTCACTGGCTGCCCGAAGAAGTGCCGCTGGCCGAAGATGTCCGCGACTGGAAAAAGACACTGACCCCGGCGGAAAAAAACCTGATGACGCAGATTTTCCGCTTCTTCACGCAATCCGATGTGGAAGTGAATAACTGCTATATGAAGCATTATTCTCAGGTATTCGGCCCGGTGGAAGTGCAGATGATGCTCTCCGCCTTCTCCAACATCGAAACGGTTCACATTGCGGCTTATTCCCATCTTCTTGATACGATCGGCATGCCCGAAGCGGAATATGAAGCCTTCCTGAAATACAAGGAAATGAAGGACAAGTTCGATTACATGCAGAACGCATCCATGTCATCGCGCCGCGACATCGCCAAAACCATGGCCATGTTCGGGGCGTTCACCGAAGGATTGCAGTTGTTTGCCTCCTTCGCGATCCTGATGAACTTCCCGCGCTTTAACAAAATGAAGGGTATGGGCCAGATCGTGACATGGAGCGTGCGCGATGAAACGCTACACTGCCTGTCCATGATCAAATTGTTCAACTCATTTATCAACGAAAATAAGGACATCTGGGATCAGGAGCTGAAGGATGAGATCACTGATTGCTGCCGCCAGATTATCGGCTTTGAAGACGCTTTCATTGATCTATGCTTTGAAATGGGCCCGATTGAAGGTCTGACCCCGCAGGAAGTAAAAGATTACATCCGCTATATCGGCGACCGCCGTCTGCAACAGCTTAATCTGGAGCCTGTGTTCGGTATTGAAGCCAACCCATTGCCCTGGATGGATGAAATGCTGAACGGCGCCGAGCACGTGAACTTCTTCGAAAACCGCGCGACGGAATACTCCAAAGCCTCAACCGGCGGTAACTGGGAAGATGTGTTCAGCGAAGATATCTTCACCGGCAATTACGGCAAGAAAATCGGCGGCGTGTCATCGGACAAAAAAGACGCGGCGTAATAACATGCAAGATTTGATAGAGAAAGAGCCCGTCATAGCGGGCTCTTTTTTTTAATAGCTTACATGTCTTGCCCGAACGTATCAGCGCGGCATTGGAAGGTAACATCCACCTGCACATGATCGGGCCAATCGGGGCGCCATAACATGTTTTGAGCTTCCAACAGCATGGCCTTTTCTTCCTCGCCCAGATCGCGTGCTTCCGGCGGTAATTCGCCGCGCTTCATATCAAGCGACATATACTGCAGCGTCCCTTTCAGGAAAAATTCCCTCGCCAGATGTTCGACTCCCTCGCGGGCATCTATATTCCCGGCGAAAAAGGGGGCGGTTTTAAGGTGATTTTCCAGCCGCTTTTTAGCTTCATTGCAGTCCAGATCGGAAACCTTGATGAACACACCGAATGATTCAACCTTGCTGCCATCTGCTGAAAATTTAGCTGCGTTAAAATTGGTAATAGCAGCGCCGGCAAAAATGGGACGCAGAGCTTCAGGAAGCAAGAATGTAGGCGGAAGGGAAAAGGGAGATAAAGCCTGTTCCTCATGAAACGGCAAAGGCGGGACTTCGCGGCCATTATGATCATGATAGCGGGGGCGCGGGGGAATGAATTCCGGACCGCCTATTAACGGTGGAACGCCCCGTTCCAGCAATTTTTCATCAGCAGGGGGCATCCCCAAATCATCCAGACTAAAGCCCAGATCCGACCGCAGGGGCTGAACTTTTTTATCTTCTCCGCCAGTTGTGTACTGATACGCAAAATAAAAAAACTGTGCTCAGCGCAATACCCCGCCGCCGCCGCATTCTTCAAGTTACCTTTAGCCATGTTCCGTTACCTCGTTTTGAATCAAGGCCGGATTTATAATATGAAAAATTAATATTGTCGAGAATTATTTAGACTTCGCTCATCACCTGCACGGAAATCCCGGCATCGCGAATGGTTTTGACGATATCTTCCACATGCATAAAATCGCGCGCCTCAATCACAATATCAAGCTCAGCCTGCTTCAGGGATACACTCTGCATCATGCGCTGGTGAATAACTTCGATCACGTTGGCTCCCGCCTTGCCAATCAGCCCGGAAATGGCAGACAACTGACCCGGCGTATCATCAATTTCAAAGCGCAAACGGCAGATGCGCCCGTCATGCACAAGGCCGCGCAGGATAAGCGTGGATAAAAGGCGCGAATCAATATTCCCGCCGCACAGCACCAGACCAACTTTCTTGCCTTTATAGAAGCTGAGGTTTTTCTGGATCACAGCCAAACCGGCCCCAGCGGCGCCTTCCGCCACCAGTTTTTCGTTGGAGAGGAAATCAAAGACGGCTTTTTCAATCTGCTGTTCGCTGGCGCTATCCACCCGGTCGACCAGTTTGTCGATGATCTCCATGTTTTCTTCAGACGGGGATTTAACGGCAATCCCCTCCGCCAGTGTTGCACCGCCCGCCGGGCCGCCGCTGCGCCCTTGTTGATGCGCGATAACGGCATCATACAACTCAGCCTGCGCGCCAATCACCTGTACTTCCGGTTTCATGGCCTTCACAGCCGTTGCCACGCCCGCGATCATCCCGCCGCCGCCAATCGGCACCACAATGACATCCAGATCCGGCATATCTTCCATCATTTCCATCCCCAGCGTGCCCTGCCCGGCGATCACGGCATCATCGGCGAAGGGGTGGATGAAGGTATAGTTATTTTCTTCCGCCAGACGCATGGTTTCCCCCACGCCTTCATCAAAGGTTTTGCCGTATAAAACCACCTTCGCACCAAAATCTTCCGTGCGCTGGATCTTGTTAAAGGGCGTACCGATCGGCATAACGATGGTGGAGGGGATGCCAAGCCGCGTGGCGTGATAAGCCACCCCTTGCGCGTGGTTCCCGGCGCTGCAGGCGATCACGCCGTTTTTGCGCTGCTCTTCATTTAAGGTCAGAAGTTTATTGAGCGCCCCGCGCGCCTTAAAAGCGTTTGTATGCTGCAAATTTTCCAGCTTCAGATATAAATCTATCCCCATATGCTTGGAAAGCCGCACAGCCTTCACCAAGGGCGTATGGATCGTAGAACCGCGGATTGCCTCACGCGACGGCCTGAATATCGGCAAAAGAAACACTCATAAAACCAACCTTTAAAAATAAACCTGCATACTTACACAAATTTTTCTGCAAAGGCATAGAAGCTTTTAAAATTTTTTGGTATATTAGAAATGAGTTAAAAGTCCCACCAAAGGCAGGTTCTTGCTTTTCTCAATTTTAACTGCAACTCTCGGCCCTTCCGGCGGCTATATCATCCGCCAAAGCGTGTCGTTTGACCCTGTTTTTACCCCTCCCCCACCACCACCTGAACTTCCCCTTCATCCTTAACCCATACAAGGAGAATACCTCATGACAAAATCTTCATCCCGCCGTACAAACAACAAGAAAGCACGCCGGGCCGCGCAGGCTTGTGCCAGCAACGTTCACACCATGTATGAAGACTCTCGTTTCGGAAGCTCTGGCGGCGCGGGATGGCATCCGCTGGATGATGAAATCGATAACCGCCGCGATCAACGCTATGTCAAAAACATCAAACCCCGCTCCGAGGGACAAGCCGAGTTGTTGAAGGCTATTGCCGATTATTCCCTGACCATGGCGATGGGCCCTGCCGGAACCGGGAAAACCTATCTGGCTATCACCGCCGCTGTGGAAGCCTTGGAAAAAGGGTCCGTAGAACGCATCATCCTCTCCCGCCCCGCGATGGAAGCCGGGGAAAGCCTGGGATACCTTCCCGGTGACATGCATGAAAAAATGGCCCCTTACCTGCGCCCCCTGTATGATGCGCTGGGCGACCGCATGGGCGGCAAGAAAGTGCGCCAGTACATTGAAGACGGCACCATCGAAATCGCCCCCGTTGGCTTCATGCGCGGACGCACGCTGAACAATGCGTTCGTGGTGATTGACGAAGCCCAGAACTGTACCTACACCCAGCTGAAAATGCTGCTCTCCCGCCTGGGCTGGCATTCCACTATGGTGGTGACAGGCGACCCGCACCAATCCGACCTGCTGGACGGGCTTTCCGGCCTTGCCACGATTGCCGACAAGTTGGAAACATTGCCAAATGTAGCGGTCGTGCGCTTGCAGGACAGAGACATCGTCCGCCATCCGCTGGTTGCCGAGATGCTGGGCGTGTTGTAAAGCGTTCCCTCTGGAAATCTGCATTTAAAGTTTTAAGTTTTTTGGGGTATGATGAAAGCTTCTGAAAGGGAACAGACTCATGCCCCAATATACCGCCCCGCTCGACAATATCCGTTTTATTCTGAATGACGTTCTAAACGCCGGACAGTTATCGGAGCTTCCTGCGTTCAGCGAATTTTCAGGCGATCTGGCCGAGCAGATACTGGAAGAAGGCGGCAAGATTTGCGAAGAAGTACTCTTCCCCTTAAATCAATCGGGTGATCAGGAGGGCTGTAAACTCTCTGGCGGCACCGATAATTTTAATCACGTCAAAACTCCATCCGGGTTTATTGAGGCCTATCAAACCTTCCGCGAAGGCGGTTGGTGTGGCATCGCCTGTGATCCTGAATATGGTGGTATGGGCATGCCCCAAGTTCTGAACACGGCGATGAAAGAACTGATCTGTTCGTCCAACATGTCGTTCGGTATGTATCCTGGCCTGTCTTACGGCGCTTATGAAGCGCTGCACCGCTTCGGCACAGACGAACTTAAAAAAACATATCTTCCCAAAATTGTCGATGGAACATGGTCGGGCACGATGTGTCTGACCGAGCCCCATTGCGGTACTGATTTGGGCCTTATCAAAACCAAAGCCGTGCCGAATAAGGATGGATCATACGCCATTACAGGCACGAAAATATTTATCTCCGCCGGGGAACATGACCTCACGGAAAACATTGTGCATCTGGTGCTGGCGAAATTGCCGGATGCGCCAGAAGGCGTGAAGGGTATATCACTCTTTATCGTGCCAAAATTCATCCCGAAGGATGACGGCACACCCGGCGTGCGTAATGCCGTTAATTGCGGGTCGATCGAACATAAAATGGGCATTAAGGCCAGCTCCACCTGCGTCATGAATTTTGACGATGCCCAAGGCTGGTTGGTGGGTGAGGCACATAAGGGTTTACGGGCCATGTTCGCCATGATGAACGATGCGCGGCTAGGCGTTGCCATGCAAGGGCTTGGTATTGCGGAAGTGGCACGCCAGAACGGTCTTCAGTACGCCAAAGAGCGCCTGCAAATGCGCAGCATAACCGGCACGAAAGAACCGGATAAACCGGCTGATCCCATCATCGTCCACCCCGATGTACGGCGCATGCTGCTTATCTCTAAATCCTTCACCGAAGGTGCGCGCGGCCTTGCGTATTGGATCGGTATGGAGCTTGATATCGCACACCATCATCCTGACCCTGTCAAGCGCCAGGAATCAGAAGATCTGGTCGCACTGATGACACCGATTTTAAAAGCATATTTCACTGATATGGGCACCGAAATCGCCAACCTCACCGTGCAGATATACGGCGGTCATGGATACATCGCTGAACACGGCGTGGAGCAATATGTGCGCGATGGCCGCATCGCCCAAATTTACGAAGGTGCCAACGGCATTCAGGCGCTTGATCTTGTGGGCCGTAAAATGGGGCAAAGTTACGGGCGTTTGCTGCGCCGTTTTTTTCACCCCGTACAGCAATTTATTGAAACGCATCAGGCCAATGAAAATATGCAGCAATTTATTTTTGCTTTGGCCAAGGCTTTTGCAAAACTGCAGCAATCTACAGCCATGATTGCACAGAAGGGTTTAAAGAACCCCGATGAAGCTGGGGCCGCTTCCAGCGACTATCTACGGCAATTTGCTCTTGTTGCCATGGCGTTTATGTGGTGCCGAATTATTCTGGTAGCGCAGCAAAAATTAAAAGCCGACGAAGGCGATAAGTCTTTCTATGAGAGCAAAATAAAAACTGCCAAATTTTTCATGGAACGTGTTCTGCCCGAAGCGGATGCCAAATTCAAAATGGTGCTGGCAGGCGGTGATACGCTGATGGGTATGAGCGAGGATGAGTTTTAATTAACTTGCCTTTTTCACACTCTTTTTCTTGGAACGAAAATCTTTCGCCCAGCCGGGTTTGGTTTCGGCTTTGCTACGGGCAATGGAAAGCGCATCGGATTCAATATCTTCGGTAATGGTGGAACCCGCCGCCACAATCACGCCCTCACCAACCGTAACAGGCGCCACGAGAGATACGTTGGACCCCACCATCGCGCCATCGCCGATCACAGTCTGGAATTTATCGTAACCATCGTAATTGACCGTGATCGCGCCGCAGGAAAAATTAACATCCTTACCCATAGTGCAATCCCCTACATAAGCCAGATGCGATATCTTGCTGCCCTCACCGATTGTTGATTTTTTAATCTCAACAAAGTTACCTATTTTTACATCCGCGCCGACATCCGCGCCGGGGCGTAATCTGGCGAACGGCCCCACAGAAGAATCTTTTCCAATCCGTGCGCCTTCAATATGGCTGAAAGCTTTGATATGAACGCCCTCTTCGACCACCACTCCGGGGCCAAAAAACACATTGGGTTCAATGAGAACACCCGCCGCAATTTCGGTATCAAAATGAAAATAAAACCGATGCCGGGTCAAGTAATGTCACACCATCCCGCATAAATTTTTCGCGCAGCATTTTTGCAAAATGGCTTCATGTTCCGCCAGCTGAATTTTATCGTTTACACCCCAGACATGGTCAATGGGAATGGTAAAAACATCCAGCTTCTTTCCTTCACCCGCCGCAATTTTGGCGATGTCTGTCAGGTAATATTCTTTTTGCTTGTTATCGTTTTTAAGGGCCGCCAGCCAGCGGTTTAAATCAGACGCCGCAATACAGAAATTCCCGGAATTACAGACAAGGATTTCACGCTCTTCATCGCTGCAATCCCTCTCTTCCACAATTGTATCCAGCGAACCGTAATCATCTGTCACAATCCGGCCCAACCCATAAGGGCTATCAGGGATAATCGCCATGACGGACGGATGATCATGCGCCGCCATTTCTTCCAGCACGTTTAACGGCACAAATGGTTCATCCCCCAGTAAAATCAGTACATTGCCATTAAATCCATCCAGTGCCGGCAGGGCGGATTTCACCGCATCACCCGTACCCAATTGTTGCGCCTGAATAACAGTTTCACAAGGAGCGACAAGTTCACGCAGATCATGCTGGTCAGGCGCTGTCACAACAATAATTTTTTGCGGCTCCAGCGTTTTAACCTGATCAATCAAAAGCGAAATCATGGGCCGTCCGGCGAGTGTATGCATCACCTTCGGCAGCGGCGATTTCATGCGCGTGCCTTTTCCGGCGGCAAGGATAACAACGGCAAGGGGTGTTTTATGGCTCATGCGTTGATTTCTCTCACTTATCAAGCGTTTCTTCAACTGTTTTTTCTTGTTCTTTAAATTCGACAGCATGCATAACGAGCGCGCCATAAGCGGTTTTCAGCCATGATTTTAACGGGTCAAGGCAGGGCCATTTTCTGTGAAGCGCCCCAACCAGACGGTCGGCAGCGTACCTTTTTTCGCGGCCCTGTTCTTGAATGGAAAGCCAACCGCGCGTTTTTCGACCATTCGCCAGAGATAGGCTTAATTTCCACCGTGCATTTTGTAGCAACGCCATCATAAATATTGTAGCGGGATTTTTCCAGATCAGACGGGCCGCCATCCCTGAAAATTTGAGCAAAACGGCGTTTGCCATCGAATACTTCCGATGTGCCTTCGCATTTACCGCCGCGCGCCACGTCCTCCATGACAATCAGCCCGGCGGTGAAGGCATCCGTCGTGCCTTGCGTCACCTCATCATCCACCTTTTGTTTTTTACGCGGTTTGTGATCCTCGGTAATATGCAGGTCAATAAACCCGCCTTCCTTGGTGTAGCGATATTCTTTAATGTCCGGCGTACCGCGCCATGTGGCGGTAGAGACATGCGTTTCGGGGCGTAAATGTGGATCGCCCTCCAGAACCCAGCCTTCCGTTTCAAACGTACCTTCCCAGGGTGCCAGCTTGCCTAAAAACCCAAAGGTTTTAGCGCCCAGAAAAATATCGTATTTGTTGTCATCGCTATAGGCGATATCAAGATCCGCCCTTACCACGTGGATACCCCCGGCATAGACGGCGTAAGTCACATGATAATCCCGCGCGGCATGGGCCGGAAAGGCTAACAAAAGGGTGCTAATAAAAAAACGCCGGGCAGCGAAACCATGTCCCCGCCCATACCTTTCTTGAACGTTGTAAGCCCCGGTGTTTCTTCATTAATGCCCCCTAGGTCAAAGTCTGTTATACCACGTTCTTTTAATTTCAGCATGGCATTCCAGAGAAGAAGATTATGGGTCTTTCTTTTTCGCCCTTCTTCCGATGTCCAGCCAATTTGATAGGTGGCGGATGAGCCGTGCAGCAAGAGCAAAATCGCAGCAATATCCTGCCCGCCGGAAACGGCTTTTCCGACCAAACATCGGCCGCCATTTTTACAAAGCGCTGTTATCAACGCAGGCGAAGCCCCGTCATAACCACGCACGGCTTTATCAATCTGGTAAGTTTTAAGAAGCCATGGCAGAAACTTGCCCGTATCATCACATTCAATCGCCAGATTACTGCGCTCTGCCTTGGCAAGCGCGTTGCGCCATTTTTTATCGAGGTTCGCACGCAACTTATCTTCATCCCGCGTTACATCAAGCCAGATTGTTTGATAGCCCGGTACATTCCGGCGGCGAAATCCAGCCTGCGTAAATATCTCAGCAGTTCCCCCTTCCGGAATAAAGCGCAACATACGCCCCGGACGGCGGGGAAATTCACGGCGAAATTCGTGCGCAAATGCGTGAAGATGGTCTGCACTGCCATACCCGTCAAACCAAAGCGGCCCGCGGTCCAGCGTCATGACATGTATAAGGCCGCCCAGAATTCTGATTTCCTGAATTTGAACAAGCCCGGCTTCCGCGCCCTCTATCTCAATCAACCCAAAACGTGGCATTTGCTGCTTTAGGCGCCGCATGGTGAGGCCATATTCATAGCTCTGCGTCAGCGTGCTGCGCCGGATAGTGGCAAATTTTTTATGCCAGTCGGCTAACGAAAGTGTATTCCAGTGAAAGCGGCATTTCATGAATTCGTTGTATCATACCGCTTAAAAAAATCTTTCATGAAAAGAACAAAAAACCCTTTTGCTTCGTTGGCATTTTAGTCCCTTCATGCTAGATAACCCCTTAAAAGGAAAACCGATGACCACTGCCACTGTTTTAGTTTCCAGCTCCCTCGAAACCCTGATTAACGATGCGTGGGAAGCCCGCGATACCATATCCCCCGATACCAAAGGCACACTGCGTGATGCCATTGAAACCACACTGGGTTTCTTAGATGACGGTACGCTGCGTGTCGCCGAAAAAATAAATAATGACTGGATGGTTCATCAATGGCTGAAAAAGGCCGTGCTGTTATCATTCCGCCTGAATCCGATGAAAACCATCAAGGGCGGCCCCGGTCAATCCGGCTGGTATGATAAGGTGAATAGCAAATTTGAAAAATGGGGCGAAGATGAATTTGCCCATGCCGGTTTCCGTGCCGTGCCGAACTGCGTGGTGCGCCGTTCCGCCTATATCGCCAAGGGTGTGGTTCTTATGCCGTCCTTCGTGAATGTCGGTGCCTATGTTGATGAAGGCACGATGATCGACACGTGGTCCACCGTGGGTTCCTGCGCGCAAGTTGGGAAAAACTGCCATATATCCGGCGGTGTAGGGATCGGCGGCGTGCTGGAGCCGCTGCAAGCTGACCCCGTGATTATCGAAGATAACGTCTT
>JAJOJU010000002.1 GCA_021208265.1 Alphaproteobacteria bacterium
CCGGCGCGTGGTGGTTGCTGCAGTCGATACCGCGCCATCCCAAATTAGTGAACTTCCCTTTCATTCGCCTGCTGTTTAACAAAGTTGCACCCGATAAACAGGTGCGTGATGCCCCGTTATGGCAGAAGATTGTGGGCACCAGTGCTGTGGCAGCGGCGTTTTTAGCGATGGCGCAGCCGCAGTTTGATTCATCCCCTGTGGTGGCAAGTGGCAACGGCCCGGTCATGATCGTGGTTGATAACAGCTGGGATTCAGCCAAGGACTGGCCGTTGATGCGCCGACAGATCGCGCAGGTGATTGAAAGTGCCGGGCGTCAGGGCCGTTCGGTTATGATGTTGCCAACGGCAGCGGAAAACCCGCAAGGTATTACAGTCGGCGAAGCGCAGAGCGCTGAGGATGCTTTACGTGGTCTGGCGGCGTTGCAGCCTTATCCCTGGCCTGCTGACCGGGCTTCCGCCATGAAAGCGCTGGAAGATATGGAAGGCAAAACAGATGGTGCTTCTGTTGTCTGGTTCACCAGTGGGCAGGCGGATGCTCATGTAAAGGAATTCGAAGCCCGGCTTAAAAATATCGGCAGTTTAAGTGTTATGGCGGGCGCAGCGGAAGACGCGCCGCATTTGCTGACCCCCCGCCCCGGCGAGGAACTGGGCGCGATTGTGCAGCGCTTGCAACCCGGGCCGGCAGAAACAAAACTGGTTTATGCCAGCGGTGCCAAGGGCGAAGTTCTGGCGCAGGTGGAAGTGCATTTCGCCGAAGGTGATACGCGCGGTGAAGCGATCTTTGAATTGCCGCCCGAATTAAGACGGCAAGTGGTCAAACAGGCCTGCGCGGTGAAAGCCATGCCGGGGCCGTGCTGCTGATGGATGAAAGCTGGCGCAAGCGTTCGGTCGGTTTTCTGGGTGGGCCGGATCAGACATCCGTCTATTCCGATTCTTACTTTATTAAACCCGCCATTAGCGGTTATACGAATTTGCATACGGGCAGCGTATCTGAAATTTTGAAAAAACCGCTTTCCGTGATTGTGATGACCGATGCGGCAGTGCTTAGTGATGATGACCGCCAGCAACTGGAGGAATGGGTCGCCAAGGGCGGTATGCTGCTCAGGTTCTCAGGCCCCCGTCTGGCAGCGGAACCGAAGGATTCTTTAACGCCCTCAAACCTTATGCGCGGCGAAAACCATACGGCGGGTACGCTGTCCGGGTCGGAAGAAAATGCGGGCCTTGCCGGGTTTGAAAGCACATCGCCTCTGGCAGCTTTAAAAATGCCGGAAGATCTTAATATCAAGACGCGTATTTTACCGGAATCGGATATCGATGAAAATCGTGAAATCTGGGCGGAATTTAAGGATGGCGTGCCTTTCATCAAGTGCCCGCAAACAGGATCAGGGATGGTTGTGCTGGTGCATACTTCTGCCAATATGGAATGGTCGAACCTGCCGCTGTCCGGCGAATTCTTCCTGGATATGATGAAGGCCGTCATCGCCAAAAGTAAAAGCGCCGGCACGCAGGCCGAACTTACCAAGCCGCTTATGCCGCTTAGTATCATGGATGCTTCGGGCAGGCTGGGCGCATCGGCGAAGGGGTCTGTCAGGCTGACCCGTGAAGCGGTGCGCGGCGGCCAGGTCGGGCCGTCATCCCCGCCCGGTTTTTACGGCGAAGGGGAACTTTCAAAAATCGCGCATAATCTGGCAAGTGCGGTGGCGGAATATAAACCCGCTCCGGCTCCGTCAGGCGATGTAAAAACGCAAATCTATCAGAAGGAGCAAGAGGATTATAAACTGCCTATGGCTGTTCTGATGATGCTGGCTTTGGGCTTGCTGATGGCTGATACGGCGGGGCGTTTGCACCAGAACGGGGCCTTGCCGGGTTTCAAAAAACATAAACCGCGCTTGCTGTGCGCGAACCGGGTTTGTAGGAAAGGGGATGTATTATGAATGATGTAGATAACATCCTCGATGTATTGGCGGAAGCGGAGGACATATTTGGGGCCATTTCTCCCGAAATGCGTTTTGAGGCGGGCCGGGTGCATGATATGAGCTCAAGCGGGCAGTGGCATACGAATAAAGCGGGTTCAGGTTTTGATATGATCGGCCCGGCGGAATTTCACCCGGAAAAACATGACCGCCGTCATATCGACCATAAACTTTCCCTCAAGCACAAAAAACGAATTGTGATGGAGCGGGAAGTGGAGGCATCCAAGCGCCATATTTTATGGGTTGATACATCGCCCTCGCAGGATTTTAAATCGGAAGATGCGCGCTTCAGTAAAAAAGAATCCGGCATTATTACCGCTGTTATGATGGCGTTTTTAATGGCCCGCCAGCAGGATGCTGTGGGCGTAGTGGATGAAGGAAAATTGTATCGCGGGGCGCGTTATGCGGTTGTAAATGTCGGTCAGGTTTTAACAAATGTGACCATTACCGGCGGGGCAAACGCCCCCGAGGTGCCACGTTTCCTGCGCACCGGGGATACCATGACGTTGATTAGCGATTTCGCCCCGACTGAAGATGACGATGCTGCCTTGATTGAAGCACTTGATGAGATGTCGGAGCGCGGGATTGAGGCCTCGCTCGTTATGAAGCTGGACCCGGCGGAGATTGAGTTTAATTACAAAGGCGCTATTGAATTTGCCGGTACGGAAGGTGAAGTATGGCCTTCCGGTAAATTAAGCGAGGATTTTGAAAAGGCGGAAGATTTACGCAAGCTCTATATCGAGGCCTTGCGCGAACGTATCGAACGCATTCAGGTCCTTTGCGCGGAACGTGACTTCACTTTTGTTTTCCACGCTACGGATGAGCCTTTTGAAGAGGTCATAGAATACGTGAACGAAGGCGGACAGGAAAACCCGCTGCAATATGTGCCGGAGGTATCTCGATGAAAAACACGGCTTCGAAATTATTGGCACTGTCCGGTGCGGCTCTGCTGAGCGTGGAATTTCTATCGGCAGCGGTGCAGCCGGCAAAGGCTGATGACAAGCTTGTGTGCGAGGTCAACGCGCCGCAGCAAAAACAGGATAATACGGCGGCAGATAATTCCAAAAAACAGTACAGAACCATTCAGCTGCCTGATTTGCGATCCCATCCGCTGGCGGGTACAAAAGTTACGATTGCGATCGAAGCTTATGATTACCTGAAGCAATCTTCTGTGAGCGATAATGTCCTTTGCCAGTTGCCGCCGCCGGATCTGAAAAATAAGCTGGCGATCTCACTGGCAGGTATTCGCCGCGATCTGGCGGTTGCCAGTCATGAAGCCCGGGTGGTAGATGCCTTGCCGGATATCAAAACAGCGTATGATGCCCTGGTCGCATCAGGCCGCAGTAAAATTAAAAACCCAGATACGCGGGCCAAGCTGGATGAGCTTACCAAAATCTTCAGTACGGTGAAGGTGGATGATGCCACCGCGCATGACCGCATTTTGCGTGATCTGTGGGTGGTTATGGTGGCTCTGGAAAGCGATACCATGACGGAAGCTGCGCAGAAGCTTATGGAAGCGGAAAAGGCCGTGCAGGAAGCTTTGATGAATGCCGATAAAATGTCGGATGAAGAGCTGAAAAAAGCCATGCAGGAGGCGATTGACGCGCTGAAAGAGTTCCTGAAAGAGATGATGGAACTGGCCAAGGAAGCCGGCAATGAAGAGCTTATGAAGAAGCTTGAGGAAATGATGAAAAAGCTGGAGGAGCTGGAAAAACAGATGCAGCAAATGCAGCGTCCGGACCCATCGCTTCTGGAGCAGATGATGGATAGCCTGCGTAATGCTCAGGATATGCAGCAATCATCGCAAGACGGCGATATGGATTCACAATCGCAACAACAAATGCAGCAAAGCATGCAGCAGCGTCTGGAGCAGATGGCCAAGGAAGCCATGCAACAAGCGCAGCAACAAAAAATGAAGCGCGAGCTGGATGATATGATCCGCAAGCAGCAGGAGCTGATGGATAAAACCCAGAAGCAGCTGAAAGACCCGGAAGACATGGCAGCATTTCAGAAGCAGCTGAAAGAATATGCCGATGCGCTTGATAAAAAAATTGAAGAGCAGCAGGCACAGCAAAGAGAAGCTGAAAGGCAGCAGGGTGCCAATGGCCCGCAACAAGGAAAAAAAGAGCAGCCGCAGCCGACTCCCGAACAGCAGGCGCAGCAGAGGGAGTTGCAGCGCCAGCAACAGCAGCTAAGAGATATGCAAAGGCGTGTTGAAAGCATTCAGGAAGAACTTCAGGAGCGTGAACAATACAAGCAGCAGCTTACTCCTCAGGAAGCACGCAAACATACGAACACGCTGAAAGATATCCAGCGCCAGTTGCAACAAATGCAACAACAACAGAAAAAAGACGGCGCTCAGCAGAAAAAACAAGGGCAGGATCAAAGCGGATCGCAACAGCAGGACCAGCAAGAGCAAGGCGATAAAGATGGATCGCAGCAGCAGAGTTTGGAAGATATGCTCAAAAAGTTGCAGGAACAGCTTCAAAAGCAGCAGAATGGCGAAGGTGAGGGCCAGGGCGAAAAACTGTCTCAGGAGCAACAGGAACTGCAACAGCAGCTCGAGAAAATGATGCAGCAAATGCAGCAGATGGGTCAGGAGCCGGGCAAACTGTCAGAAGCCCAGCAACAAATGCAGCAAGCTATTGAAAGGCTGCAGCAAGGTTCGCCCGGTCAGGCGTTACCTAACCAGAATCAGGCATTGCAATCCTTGCAGGAAGGCCGTCAGCAGATGGAGCAGAAGATGCAGCAAGGCGGCAAGAAACCGGGTAACGGTAAGGGGCAAGGCCAGGGCAAGGGTCAGGGCAAGGATGGAAAATCCACGCAAGACCCGTCCGCCACAGATGGTGAGGGCGTGACCGAAGAGCAGATTGATGGTGGTCCGCTGACGAATCGCAGCCGTGATATCGTTGATCAGATTCGCCGCCTGCAAGAACAAGGGCGGAATATTCCGCCCGAACTGCAGCGTTATTACAAGGAGCTGGAGAAAAACCTGACGGATCCCCAGCCGTAATAAGTTTTGATTTTATGTGGTGATCTTTTTAAGGGCCATCCGGCTTGGCGATACCGTTGCCACAGAAATCACCGCCCGGCAGGCTGATGGCGGGTAAGCGGGCCGTTGGCAGAACGTCTTTCGGATCTTTTTTATCCCGTCCCGGCACACCCAGAATAATGCGCCCCCCTGCAATTTTGTGATCGTCAGAGGCTTCGCATTTGCGGATTTCAAGATTGCCGTCTTTATTCGTTCCCATTTCCCGGATGGCTGTCAGCGGGGTGTTGTCGGCATCAACACCAATTTCCCAGCGTGGCCCACCAGCGATGGCAATAATATGCTGCCCTTCGCCTAGCTGCGTGGGTTTGTACTGGTATGTGATTTCCCCGGTCTCCGGTGAAACAAGAGGGTCGCCGAGAGCAATTTCCTGCCCGTTCAACGTCACTTTGGGTTTTTGCCCGATGACGCTGATATGCAGCGTGCTTTGCTCATGGGCCGATACGTTCGTATTATTTTCCTGCAAATACTCAGCTTTCAATCCGAACCCCTTGGGCGGCGTTACCCATGCCTTGACGACAAGCGGTGCGGGAATCACGGGAGGCGCTGTGAAATTGAAGGCTTCCATTAATCTTGGTATTCGTTCATTTCCCGCCCAAAGACCGCTACCAAAAGCGGTCAGCGCGGATAGTGCCAGTGCGTATGTCCATGAACGGCCGACCTTCCAGTCAGGCTTATGAGCCGTTAATTTTGGCAAAGCTTCGGTGAGCAAGGTTTTCTGATTTTTATCCCATAGCGCCCGTGCTTCCGGTGTCATATCACGGGGTGGCACGCTGGCCAAGGCGCTGGCCGGGCGGTGGGGGTTGCCGGACATATCATCCATCAGCCGTATGGCTTCCCTTTTCCTTACAAACAGGCTTTTTCCTTTTGTGAAAATGAAGGGGGCTGCTGTTGCTGCCAGCCAGCCCAGAACGGCTAACCCGCGCGGCAAGCCGGGCGGCAAATGAGACCACATATTGAAAAGCCATGTTCCGCTAAGAACGGTCCCTGTCACGGTCAGGGCCGGCACAAGCCGCGGGGCACTGCGCTCCACAATCAAGGCGGCATGTGTTTCCGTTACCAGCTTTTTGAAATGCTGGCGCAGACTGGCATAGTCTGGTCCGGTGTTAGGCGGCTCGTTTGAAATAAGTCTGTTCCCTGTTTTATTTTTTATTTCTTTCACACATAGCGGGATGAGGACATTCTGTCAATTTTCGAATGAGGGGGTTTGCAGAGACAAACCGATTCGGCTATGATCATTCTTACGGATACGGGTTTAGACGAACATTAATCACCACTAACTGATCGTTTTACCATTCACAGTTCACTCATTTTATTACAGCTTATCGGGGCGGTATGCCTCCTACTCTGGGGTTCGCGTTATGTGCGCCAGGGGTTTTCGCGTGCCTATGGCGCTTCCCTGCGCGGGATCATCCATAACGGTACGAAGAACCGGTTTTTATCCTTTTGTTCCGGCCTGGGCGTGACGGCTTTGCTGCAAAGCTCGACCGCGACAGCCTTCCTTCTGACGTCTTTTGCCAAGAAAAAGATGATTACACTGCCGGCTGCGCTGGCGGTGATGTTGGGGGCGGATGTCAGCACGACACTGGTGGCGCAAGTTTTGAGCTTTAAAATACCGGCGCTGTTTTCCATTTTCCTGATCATCGGTGTTGTGGGCCGTAAATTTTACGGTGACCAAAGCGGTCGTATTAAGCACGTTTCCAACATTTTTATCGGCCTTGGCCTGATGCTCCTATCTTTAACGATGATCCGCGAGATATCGGAACCCATCAAAAATTCGGAAGTGCTGCCTTATATCCTCCAGCCGCTGGAGCGTGACATTGTTCTGGCGATACTGGTCTCAGCGGCCCTGACGTGGCTTTTGCACTCCAGTCTGGCAGCCGTACTTTTATTTGCATCGCTGGCGGTGAACGGTATTATTTCGCTGGAGCTGGGTCTTCTGCTGGTGCTGGGGGCGAATGTTGGCGGGGCGTTGGTGCCGTTTATCGCGACTTACGGTGAAGGCGCGATGACAAGGCGCGTCACATGCGGCAATATTATGATGCGTTTTATTGTGGTCGTGCCGACCGTGTTCCTGCTGGGGGCAATTGCGGCTGATCTTAGCGCCTTGCCGGGCGATACGGGGCGGCACCTTATCCATTTCCATACCGGGTTTAACTTGGCCGTGGCGCTTGTGTTTATGCCGTTGGTGGGTGTCGTGGCAACACTGGTAACGCGTATTTTCCCCGAGGATAAAAAAACGGGAGGGGGGATCGCACCCGCTTTATCTTGATGAAAAAGCGCTGGATTCCCCCGTGATCGCTCTGGCAGCGGCGGCGCGCGAGACTTTGCGTATTGCCGAGATTGTCGAAGGCATGCTGGATAAGACCATCAAGGCCATATTAACCGGGGATCAGGCTGTAATCGGGCAGATCCGCGAGGCCGATGACCGGGTTGATAAGATATATGCGGCTATCAAAAGCTATATGAGCCGTCTGTCACAGCAAAGCCTTGACCCCGATGAGGCCGACCGTTACATGCAAATTCTAACCTTTTCCACGAATCTGGAGCATATCGGCGATATCATCGAAAAAAGCATGATGGAGCTGGCCACAAAGAAAGACCGCAAGAAGGAGCATTTCTCCGAAGAAGGTGCCAAGGAAATACAGGATTTCCATGACAGCGTGCTGGAAAATATGAAGCTGGCGCAGGCGATTTTTATGTCGGAAGATTCAAAGCTGGCGGCGGAACTGGTGGCCAAAAAGCACGATATTCGAATTGCGGCGGATCAAACATCCGAACGGCACTTTAAACGTCTGTCGGAAGGCGTGCCGCAGACCCTGGCAACCAGTTCCCTGCATCTGGATATTATCCGCGATTACCGCCGCATTAACAGCTATGCCACGCGCCTTGCCTATGCAATTTTGGAAAAGAAGGGTGTGCCGTTGCCGGGTGCTTCCAGCTAGGCGTTCCGAAAAACCATTTGCAATCGGGGGCGGGGCGGACTACAAAAAGTCTGAAAAACAGCCCTGAAAAACCGATTGATGCAGAATACTTCCCCCAAAAAAGGCGACATGCACCCGCAGGATTTGCGCAACCTGCTGATCTTCGCCGTGGCCTCTCTTCTCCTCTGGACGCTTTATGAAGCGTTTATCCTGAAGCCTGCCGGGGAGGCCATGAAGCGCCAGCAAACCCAGCAGGAACAGGTTATTACCGGAAACAAAGAAGGCAGCACGGCAGACATTCCGATGCTGGATCGTGATGATGCGATTGCCCGCGCGCCGCGTGTTCCTTTTGGCAATGATGTGATTAAGGGCAGCTTGTCCTTAAAGGGCGGGCGTATTGATGATGTGGCACTGCTGCAGTATTTCGAAACCCTGCAGAAAAAAGACCCGATTGTGCTGTTGTCCCCGAAGGATACGACGCATCCGCGCCATCTGGAATTTGGCTGGGTGGCATCGGGTGATGCTGCCAAATCTTTGAGCGTGCCGGGGCCTGATACCATTTGGCGGGTACAGGGCGGCGACCGTCTGACGGCGGATAACAATGTGACACTGGTGTGGGATAGCCCGCAAGGTCTGCGTTTTGAAAAAGAATTCTCGATCGATAACCGTTATATGATGACGTTGACGCAGCGCGTGGTGAACACATCGGGCCGGACGGTGTCACTGTCCCCTTACGGCATTATCCATCAAACCGGAATCCCCAAGGAATATCAGGGGTCATGGATTTTGCATGAAGGCCCGGTGGGTTGGGTCGGTGACAAGCTGGAAGAAGCCGGTTACAAGGATTTCCGCGAAACACCCCGCATGCAGTTTGAGGCCGCCAACGGCTGGGCCGGGTTTACGGAGAAATACTGGCTGGTTGCCATAGCCCCGCAGCAGGGTAAGGATGTGACATACCGTTTCAACGGCGTGGTGGACCCGGCAGACCCCAAGGACGTTCATAAAACGAAGTATCAGATTGATACGCTGGTAAAACCTGAATCCATAGCGCCGGGCGGTACATCGGAAGTGGAGCAGCATATTTTCCTGGGTGCCAAGGAAGTGATTACCCTGCAAGGTTACGGGAAATCACTCGGCATTCCCAATTTCGACATGGCGGTGGATTTTGGCTGGTTCTGGTTCATGACCAAGCCGTTCTTCTATATCCTGCACTTCTTCCATGGTTTAGTCGGGAATTTCGGTGTGGCGATTATTTTGCTGACGCTGGTGATCAGAACGGCTGTATTTCCGCTGACGAACCTTTCTTACAAATCATTCGCCAAGATGAAAAAGGTCAATCCGCAGATCGGTGAAATCCGTAAGGAATGCGGCGATGACCGTGCGCTTTTGCAAAAAAAGATTATCGAGCTTTATAGCCGCGAAGGTGTTAACCCGATGGCCGGGTGTTTCCCGATCCTGCTGCAGATCCCGATTTTCTTTGCGTTGTATAAAGTGCTGTTCGGCACGATTGAAATGCGCCATGCGCCGTTCTTCGGGTGGATTGACGATCTGTCCGCGCCGGATCCCACCAATATCTTTAACCTGTTCGGGCTTATTCCGTTTGATCCGCCGTCATTCTTTCATGTCGGGGCGTGGCCGTGCTTCATGCTGGTCGGGATGTTAATCCAGAAACAGCTGAATCCGCCGCCGCAGGACAAGCTGCAAAAGGATATGATGCTGATCTTCCCCTTCGCAATTACGCTGGTGATGGCAAAGTTTGCGGCAGGTCTTGTCATTTACTGGACGGTCAGTGCGCTGGTATCTATTACGCAGCAGATGTTTATTATGTACCGTTTGGGTGTGCCGATTTACCTGTTCGGGCAGAAAGAAGATGAAGACGCCGCCCCGAAAGAGGGTGAGCCGGATGTGCACCCGCTGGCGGCCATGGCGGAAGCCGAAGCGGAAAAAGCCTTGTTCGGGGATGAGGAAGAGGGTAGTAAACCCGTCATTTCCAAACCCAAGCCGCGCCGTAAGAAAAAGAAGTAAACCCCATGGTGGATGCTGGCCCCCTTCTTTCCAAAGCTGAATTCCTGATGGGTGTGGTGGCGCTTTCGCAGCTTCCGGGCACGGATATCCCTGAAGTGGCTTTTGCGGGCCGCTCTAACGTGGGTAAATCATCTTTACTGAATGCACTGACGGCCCGCCGGGCACTGGCCCGCACGTCCAACACGCCGGGCCGCACGCAGGAACTTAACTTCTTTAACTGTGCGGACCGTCTGATGCTGGTCGATATGCCGGGTTACGGCTATGCCAAAGTTTCCAAAACCGATCGGGAGCGCTGGAGCAAGTTGATCCGCAGTTATTTACGTGGGCGCCAATTTGCGTTGCGCCTTTGTGCTGGTGGATGCACGGCACGGGCTAAAAGAAAATGACCTTGAAATCATGGGCATGCTGGATGAAGCGGCGGTGGCTTACCGGATTATCATGACCAAGGGTGATAAAATTAAACCCACGGAACTGACGGCGGTTTCCGAGAAAACGCAGGCGGCGCTCAAGAAACGCGCGGCGGCGTTTCCGGATGTGTTGCCGACCAGTGCCGAAAAGGGGCATAATATCCCCGAACTCCGCGCTATCCTTGATGAATACGCCCTTCCGGCTTAACTCCCTTTTAAGCTTTTTTCCCTAATATAGGGGCGAGGAGTAAAAAAGGGGCATTTTCAATGGGTATGAAAGGCGGCGCCAAGCTGATTGTGCAGCGGGAGGAATTTTTTGATCCCCCCGGTGCGGCGGATGGGGAGTTTTCCCCCATTCGCTGCTTGTCAGCTCTGCTTGAGGGGCAGTCTTCAACTACTATCCAGACAATCGTTGCGCAATTTGAAGACGTTTTAAGAAACCGCCCGGAGGCAGAAATTCGCAATTTTCTACGCAAAGTCACGGAAGAGATGCGGGATATGGAAGAAGATCTTCTTACGGCTTTTCCTTATGATGAAAAAATGCCTGAACTTGATCAGGAAGTGTCCGAAGCCGGATTTAACCTGTTGGTAGGGTTATCGGCGGTGGAAGATTATGAAGCTTCTTTGAACTCCCAAACCCCTAAACAGCCTTTGACGGCGTTTCAGGAAATACTGGACCACCTTGTGCCCGCGCTCCATCATTTCAAGCAGGCGGATGAAATATACAAAAATGCCGCGCCGGAAGGTGAGCCGCAGCGGCTTTCGCTGTTGCCTGCCTTGATGAACGGTATCAGCCCGGATGCCGTTCGCCAGCTGCAGGAAGATTTGCATTCCTCAGCCGCGCCGGAATTCGATATTACAGAGATTGTAAGACCAGTTCTGCACGATACGGCGCAGGATACGGATATACTAAAAGTGCCTGAAGTATTCGAATTGGCGCTGCCCCGGTTTAAAGACCCGTTTGAAAGCAGGCCGGATTTCAAGGATATGTGGGAAGAGTTTGAAAAAAGATTGCAGGAATTTAAAGACGGTGGTGCTTCAGTCTACGAGATCAAGGATCTCATCGGGGAATTTGGTGATCCTGAATTGCAGAAGAAATGTCTGGAGATGGTTCAGAAAGTGGAAGAACAAAAACTGGCAGATCCGGCTATCAATCCTGTTCTTGATATAGCTGATATGAACCGCCTGATGCGTCATTCCAAAGTGATTCTGCAGCTGGAAAAAGACCTGACTGAGCAGAGTGTTGCTTTGATGAGAACTCTGCAACTGATGGAAGAGAAAAAAAAGGAGGGATCGACCCGCCATCTTACGAACCTGTTTATGATGAATTTGAAAAAATGGTGCAGCAAACGGCAAAACTGCGAAATCTTTTGGAAGATTTTAAAGCCGATCCCAGCCCGGATAAATATCAGGAGCTGATGGATTTATCTCAGGACCTACAGGAAATACAGCAAGAAGCCGCCCCGGAAATTGCAACCTATAACCGTGAGGCTGAGGAAATCCGAATTGCGCATGAACGCGCGCTGGAGGAACAAAAGCTACAAATTGCGGAATTCGCCCCGCAAGCTCCCGAAGCATCCGGCCCTGCTATGACGACAGGGGGCGGTGTGGGCGGTGCTTTCTGATTTTTTGGAGAAATGCTTAAGCGGGAACAGGTTCCATTTTCTGATCTGGCCCGGCATCAATCACAATAAAGTGTTTGCTGCCTTTTGGGGCATCTTCATTGAATGTCTGCTTCAAGTGCAGCTTGCCTAAAGTATCGCCATGATACCAAGCGCCGGCTAACTCGCCGAGATTACGCAGCTGCCATGAACGCGAAAACCCGCTGGAAAACCCGTGATAAGAATCTGGTTTAGCAGACAGATCGTAATGCCCATCCGGTTTGATTTCCCGCACATCCACCGAACCTTTTGCTGTTACCAGTGCAATCGCTGCGCGGTCAGGTGATGTTTCAATGCTTTGTTTAACCAGCGTATCGCCGCTCAGCCATTTAAACAACGGGTTCAGACGGAAAGTAAAATCATGCTGGGCGGGGCCTATGCGGGCATCATCGTCTCTTTTGAAAGCTGATCCTGCCAAGGCGCCCGCGAGCCGCGTTGACGTATTGCCCGCCCGCCTTATCCAGATCAATCGCCAGGATAGCTTTATTGGCTTCGAGGGTCAGCGTTTGCGGCGTGTCAGTATTATTGTAAAACCACTGCCTTTTGAGAGATTCATCTGACATGTATGAATCCAGCCAGTTACGGGGATTCCATGTTTGGCGCTCCAGCAAGCCGGTTTCAAGCCGGACGCTGCTGTCGCCTTTTCGCGTAAAGTCGCTGTCACAGACAATGCCTGTTTTGGATGGCAGTGTCACTGTTACGCGGCTTTGCGTGGCTTCGCGGTCGATAGTGTAGGTGACGCCGGTGCGGCGGTCAGTGAACTCGGGTTCGGAGCCTGTATTGGCGCCGTATATCCCAAGATCCCTTGGGGTTACGGTTTGCGGCAGGTCGTCTTTTTTGATGTCTATGGTCATAACTCGACCATAGAGCGGAATGGTTAATAAAAACTTAAAAATACAATTTTTATTAAAATTTATGCATTAATAATTCATTATCGTGTGGCGAGTACATTATAAAATCCATACACGCCCCCTTCTTCCACACATAAGGAAGCCACGTTGTGACAGGCCGCACAGACGGGCGGCGGCGAGGTATTCGCCGGGTCAGTAGTAAAATCGGTATTGGTTCCTGCCACAAAGATAGTCGTGGCGCCTATGGTTTTAGGCACCAGCGTTTCCTTCACCGAATCCGTCATGCTGGGGATGGTTGTGCTGCCCGTAATTTTTTCGTTAATTGCGGCGCAGACCGGCTGGGTTATGCCGTAAGCGGTGAGGACGATATCGGTATAAGGGGCTTCCGTGCCGCCCGCTCCTGCCGTATTGCCGGGGCCCAGAGGGGTCCATTCCACGTTGTTAAAGCGGCCCATATACCAGCCGGGCGCGGGGTCGGTGACGCCGTTGGCAGCTACTTTTTCGGGCAAGGTGCCGAGGTTCAAACCGCCGCCATCCGGGTGATAGATTTTCTTGATGGTTGGGGCGTCATTGAAGGTGGAATCGGATGGCAAAGTGAAGTCGACTTCTTCGATATAAATGTTCGAAAACTCCATCTTGTCGAGGGCTGCCTTGGCATTGGCGGCGTATGTGATTAATTCGGTGGCCACAATTTGAACACGCTGGTCATCCAGCCCGCCCGTTTCGCTGGTATCGGTCTGGCGGGACAGGGTAAAGCTGAGGGCAGCGAAAAGTACGATGGCGATCAGCACATAAACCAGCACGTTACCTGACTCATGATTTCGTTCTCTTTTTGTTTTCATTCTTTGACTCATCAACAAAGCCCCGGCTATAGTGATTGAAACGACAGATTTGAATGGTATCACAGATGGAATTTCTCTCCCAATCCTTTCTCTTTCCGGCCGTGCTGGCTTTTATTGTTGGCGCCGCTATCAGCGCGCTGTTTTTCATGGCCCGCATGACGAAGCTGGAACGGCAAAATGCTGAACTTACGGTGCAGATCAGGAATGAAAAGGCCGCGTTGGAGCGCGCCGGGGCGGAGCTTGATAATCGCTTCAAACTCACCGCGCAGGAAGCGCTGGCTAAAAGCGCCGAGAGCTTCCTGCAGCTGGCGCAGGAGAAGTTAAAAGCCGCCCAGGCTGATGGTGCGCATGATATGGAGAAACGCAGCAAGGCGATTGAAACGCTGGTCGAGCCCGTGAAAAAGCAGCTGGAAACGCTTTCTCAAAGCGTGGAGCAGATTAAAGGCACGGATATGAATTTGCGTGCCGAGGTGCAGGCCTTGTCAAAAGAAACCGCGCGGCTTGTGGGGGCGCTGCGCGACCTTCCGCGCAAGGGGCGTGGGGGGAGTATATCCTCGAAGGCCTCCTCGAAAAATCCGGTCTGATGAAGGATGTGCATTTCTTTACGCAAGTGTCGATGGAAACGGCGGAAGGCCGTCAGCGCCCGGATGTTGTGATCAAGATGCAAGATGGGTTCAATATCATCGTAGATGCCAAAGCCCCGGTGAATGAATTCGCGGCGCGGCTTTCCGAGAATTTATCGGAAGAAGATCACACGCGGATGATGAGTAATCTCGCGCGCCAAGTGCGGGATCATGTGAAGAAACTCTCCGCCAAGGGCTATTGGGAAAATATTGAGAGCGTGGATTTCACCGTGCTGTTCCTCCCCTCCGAAGTACTGTATTCGCTGGCGCTCCGGGCTGATCCTGATCTTGTGGATTTTGCGGCGCGCTCTAACGTTATTATCGCTTCGCCCACGCTTCTCATGTCGCTTTTGCGCGTTGTGGCGATGAGCTGGCGGCAGGCGGATCTGGCCAAAAACGCGGCGGATATTTCGGCGCTGGGGGCGGAGCTTTACAAGCGCCTTCTCACCTTCACCGATCATATCGGCAAGGTGGGCAAGAACCTGCAAAATGCCATGAGCGGTTATGATGCGGCGGTAGGTTCGCTCGAAAAATCCGTACTCCCTTCCGCCCGCAAGATGCATGAGCTGCAAGGGCGGCAGGAAGCTGAGCTGACCGAACTGGAGCCGATTGAGCGTGCCCCGCGTGTTTTGTCCCTGACCGCCGATGATGAGGAAGCCCGGAAACGAGCCTAACTTATTGACCTTTCAGCGGGAAAAGCCTAAATCTTTCGCATGAAGCACTACGATATCATCACCATCCCCGATCCGGTTTTAAAGCAGACAGCCCATAAAATCGAAAACATCACGCCTGACATAAAGGAGCAAGCGCAAGCCATGCTGGATGCCATGTATGACGCGCGGGGCATAGGCCTTGCCGCCAATCAGGTGGCGGAACTGAACCGGATGTTCGTGATGGATCTTGACCCCGCTTCCTGGGTTTATGACGGGGAAGAAAAAGGCGGCGTTTTGCGCATTGGTTCTGCCTATCGCAGCGGTGAAAAAGAGGAAGAGGAACAGGAAGCACCCTCTTTCGCCAAGGTGTTTATCAACCCCGAAATCACTTGGGAATCCGAACAGCGCAGCGTGTATGAGGAAGGATGCCTTTCCATTCCCAAGCAATATGCCGATGTGGAGCGCCCGGCCAAGGTGAAGGTGAAGTATATTAATCTGGCGGGTGAGATTGTCGAAGAAGAGGCTGAAGGGCTTGTCTCGCATTGCATACAACATGAGATAGACCACCTGAATGGCGTGCTGTTTATTGATTATTTATCGTCCCTCAAGCGCAACATGATCGTGCGGAAAATAGAAAAAGCCAAAAAAAGCGGGGGTCTGTGAGCAAGGCTCGTTTACGCGTCGGCTTCATGGGTACGCCGGATTTTGCGCTGGCGGCGTTAAAGGCCATTGCCGAAAAAACAGATCACGAAATTGTGTGTGTCTATTCGCAGCCGCCCCGGCCCAAGGGGCGCGGGCATCAGGTACAGCCCTCCCCCGTGCATGACTATGCGGATAGTAAAAATATTCCCGTTTTCACGCCTAAATCTCTGAAAAATGCGGAGGCGCAGGCTGAATTTGCAGCGCACGGGTTAGATGTGGCGATCGTGGCGGCTTACGGCCTGATCCTCCCCAAGGCCGTTCTGGATGCCCCCAAGTTTGGGTGCCTCAATATCCATGCTTCCCTGCTGCCGCGCTGGCGCGGGGCCTCGCCCATTCAGCGGGCGATCTGGGCGGGCGATGTTGAGACGGGCATTACCATCATGCAGATGGATGAAGGGCTTGATACCGGCCCGGAAATTTTAAAGCGCGCGCTATCCATTACTCCCGCTACAACAGCCTCCACGCTGCATGACCAGTTGGCCGTATTGGGTGGCGAGATGGTGGTGGAGGTGCTGGACCAGCTGGCTGCTACGCGTGAGCCCTTGCCCGCCACGCCGCAAAATGATGCGGAATTTACTTACGCCCCCCTTCTTAAAAAAGAGGATGGGAATGTGCATTGGACGCAAAGCGCGGCTGAGATCGATCGCCAGATCCGCGCGCTTAACCCGTGGCCGGGCGTGTGGACATCGGTGAATGGTAAACGCCTTAAAGTTCTGGAAGCCGTGCTGACAGATGAAAAGGCGCTTGATGTGATGGAAGCCGGGAAAATTATATCTAAGCGCGGCAATGTTGTGTGCGGTGACGGCAGTTTGCTGCGCCTTATCCGCGTGCAACCGGAAGGCAAAGCAGCGATGGATTTTGCAGCGGCGCTGAATGGAAAATATTTGGAAGTGGGAGCGGTTCTGTCATGAGCAAGGATACGTTGTGCGGTATTTTGGCTCTGATCCTGTTTTGCTGGGGCAGCGTTCTTGTGGTTTTGTGTCTGCAGGTGTTGCCACCTTTTGAACTGGGCGCTGCCATCTTTTTTATCGGCTATATCATGCTGACCCTGCTGCAGCTGGCGCGCGGGAAAAATGTAATAACGCCGTGGAAGCAAGCTCCGGTGATTTACATGGGTGCTGTCAGCGGTATCGGTATTTATACAGTTCTGATTTATGCTGCTTTCAAAATGGAACCCGCGTTTGAAGTGAATGTGCTGAATTATCTCTGGCCCATTTTTATGGTCGTTTTTTTCGATGGTTTTGCGAAAATCAGCCCTGAATATGTTGCATATTGCCGGGGCTGCGATGGGGTTCATCGGTATGGTGTTATTATTCAAAGGCCCCGGACAGAGTTTAATCCCCGAAGATATCAGTTTGGGTCATGGATTGGCCGTGATGGGCGCTGCGATTTGGGCGGCTTACTCTATTTGGGCCAAGGGACAGAATTATACTAGCAGCTTTATGGGGCCGGTGATGTTGATTTCATCACTTCTTTGCCTGATCGCGCATGTGATGTGGGAAGAAACTGCATGGCCTTATACATTGGCTGGCGGCCTGGTGGTGTTTACATTGGGTGCATTTCGGGTATCGTATGTCCTGTGGGATATTGGAATGCGGCGCGGTGATACGCTACTTTTGACATCTCTGTCTTACTGCGTGCCTTTAGCATCGACTTTGCTGATGATAGCTTTCGGGTTTAAGCCGGAACATCCCGGTATTGCGCTGGGCGGCGCGCTTATTGTTCTGGGATGCTTAACGGTGAATGCCGATAAATTGCTGAAGTTGTTCCGACAAAGACTGGTACCTGCCGCATGAACCGCTGGAAGCTTACAATCGAATATGACGGTACGAATTACGCCGGTTGGCAGCGGCAGGGGGAAGGTATTCCGTCCGTGCAGGCGGAAATTGAGCAGGCCATTTTTAAGTTTTGTGCGCAAGACGTAACACTGCATGTGGCGGGTCGTACCGATGCCGGGGTGCATGCGCGCGGGCAGGTGGCGCATGTGGATCTGGCTGATTTCAAAAATCCGATGGAGCCGTTTGAGGTTGCCAAGGCCATTAACGCGCATATCAAAAAGCACCGGGTTTCAGTCATTTCAGCAGAGGTGGCGGATAACGAATTCCATGCCCGCTTTCATGCGGTGAACAAACTATACCGCTACCGCATTATCAACCGCCCCGCCCCGCCGGCGTTGGAGGCTAAATTGGTCTGGCATGTAAAGCGTCCTTTGAATGTGGCGGCAATGCATGAAGCGGGACAAGTGTTGTTGGGGCATCATGATTTTACAACCTTCCGGGATTCGCAATGTCAGGCAAAATCACCGGAAAAAACGCTCGACCGGCTGGATATTGCGTCACAGGAATATGACGGATGCGGCGGGCAGGAAATCATCATCGAAACCGAAGGCCGCTCGTTTTTGCATCATCAGGTGCGGAACATGGTGGGGACTTTAGCGTTGGTAGGGGAAGGGAAGTGGAGTGCCGCTGATGTGCGTGCGGCGTTGGAAGCGCGTGACCGTACGAAAGGCGGGCCTACGGCCCCGGCATCCGGCCTTTATTTGATGCGGGTGGATTATTAAGAGATGAAATTTGTTAAATCCTGCCGCGTTGCCGTGTTTGTGCCGTCTGATAGTGCCGAGGGTTTCATCGCGGCGGTTAGTGGCAAACTGCCCGTACTGTTTGGCAATTACGACCACGTCTGTTGGTGGAGCGAACCGGGAACCGAGCAATTCAGGCCCCTGTCCGGCGCCCATCCGGTGGAAGGGGAGATCGGCAAAACCGAGCGTGTGCGCAGCATCAGGGTTGAATTTTCTTTGCCCGGCGAACGGGAAACGGTTGAACAGTTTGTGCGTGATGTTGTTATGCCGGCGCATCCTTGGGAACAGCCGGTGATTATGATTTATGAAGCAGAAATAGCACAAATTTGACAAAATAGTTTTTCATAATATATTGTCTTGTGCAACTGGAGTGCGAAAGGAAAAACTTATGTCTCTCTATCGTATTATGCTTGTTTTGGTGGGTCTGGCTCTCCTTGCAGGTGTAAATGTTGCAACAGCAGCAGAAACTGACCCGGAATTTGCTTTCAAGCTGGGTGAGTATAACCGCGTTAACCCCAAGCAGAGTGAGCTGTTTACCCGCGCCAGCCGCGTGATGAGCGGTGATTTATATGATGCCAACAACAAAGCCGTTGGTGATATTGATGATGTTCTGATTGCCCGCGAAGGTAATATATACGGGGTGCAAACGTCACTGGACCGTATTATTCCCGGTGGGCCTTCCTTGACTTTGAGCTTCTCCGTTATGGATATGAACGCCGTCACAGGTGGGTATCGCATGAATCAGACGGCGAAAGATCTGGAAGCGGCATATCCCAACCTGTTTGCGTCTATTGAAACGGCATCCGGTCCGGATAGCGGAGTTTTGAGTGTCAGAAGTTTGATCAACGCTGATGTGAAGGCTGAAAACGGCGTTAAAATCGGCAAAGTGGAAGACGTAATTTTTGAGAGCGATTCCAGCCGCGTGCATTCGCTGATGGTGCGCGTTAACTACAAAACCATCCGCGGCAAAAGTGTTGCTGTGCCTATTGATGCACCCAAATATACCGAAGGTTCCTACGGTCGTCCGGATGTAATTCTGACGAATGTTGAAGCTGATACGCTTCTGGAATTTGCTTATTAATCAAGCGTTCAGGAAATATTTTTCCAGCACCCGCTCATAGATATCTGTCAGCATGACGATGTCTGAAACGCGGGTGTTTTCATTGATCTGATGCACGGTTTTGTTAATCAGGCCAAACTCCACCACAGGACAGTAATCCTTAATAAACCGCGCATCCGATGTGCCGCCATTGGTGGTGTATTCTGGCGTGCGGCCTGTGATTTCAGAGACAGCGCTGCGCACCAGTTCCGTCCACTCACCCGGCTGGGTCAGGAAGCTTTCCGCCCCGCAGGTAAGCTCCAGCTTATAATCTTCTGAGACACCGTTCAGGATATTTTTTACGCGCGTGCCCAAGGTTTCGCCGGTCCATTCCGAATTAAACCGGATATTAAAGCGGGCCTGAATTTCCGCCGGGATCACGTTATCCGCCTTGTTATCGACATTGACGGAAGTGACTTCCAGATTGGTGGCGGCGAAGAATTCATTACCGTCATCAAAAACATATTCATTCAAGGCATCCAGCATTTTGACCATGCGAGGGACCGGGTTATCCGCCAGATGCGGGTAGCCGACATGGCCCTGAATTCCTTTGACCGTGAGCTTACCGGAAAGGCTGCCGCGCCGCCCGATTTTAACTTCATCGCCTAAAGACTCCGGGTTTGTTGGTTCGCCCACCAGCGCCACATCTGGCACGTGGTTATGATCCTTCATCCATTCCAGAACCTTTACGGTGCCGAAATCCGCCGGGCCTTCTTCATCGCCCGTGATCAAATAGCTGATGGAGCCGCCAAAATCGGGATGCTTCTTCACGAAATTAATCCCTGCTACCACGAACGCCGCAACATTACTTTTCATGTCGGATGCCCCGCGTCCGTATAAAATGTCCCCTTCGATATGCGGGATGAATGGCCCATACGTCCATAGATCTTCTGGTCCCGGAGGCACGACATCCGTATGCCCGGCAAAGCAGAGATGCTTGCCGCCCGTGCCCACTTTCGCAAATAAATTAGGTACATTTTCGAATGGCAGATGCTGCGTGGTGAACCCGGCGTCTTTTAGCAAATTATCCAGCAGCACTTGCGCCCCGGCATCCTCTGGCGTAACGGACGGGCAGCGGATCAGTTTCTGGGCAATTTCTAGCGCATCCGTCATGGTGATTTGTATGGCTGGCTGTAATTGAGGCAAGTCTTTGATTTATAGGATAATACGCCGCCGTCAGGATGGCTAGTGAAGAAAATTATTTGACGTAATAAAAATATTTAAATACAAAGCTACCCAATAAAACAAAGAGACGAGTATGAAATTAAGATTTGTGGCCGCCGTCGTGGGCATGGTTTACGGTGCGCCTTCTCTACCTGTGCAGGCTGGTTCCGCACGTGATACCTCTTTCCTGACATATCGGGGCATATTCCATGATCCGACCGAAGAGAACAGGTGCCGATTGTTGGCTGAGTTGGGCAGGGCACGCTATCCTGCATCGCAGCCCGTATACCAGAGTCTTGAGACGATCGATCCGGCCATGGAAGATGTCCGGTCCATGAGAAACCTGTCCGCGCAGCAAAGGGCCTCAACCCTTCGCGTCCTTGAGCGCGTCAAGAAGGATCTGCAAGAACAAACGGCCATTGGCAGGGGATGTCTCTTCAATGGGCGCAATTCGCAGGCGCGCTATAGGCTGTAATTTCGCCGCACTTGCATGCCGTTCCGGTGATGTGCCGTGTATTGGGTTGCCGGAAAAAGATACGGGAAGCGATCTTCGAACCCTGCCAGCGCAGGTTTCAGCTCTACCTCTATGAATTTTTGCAGTTTATCGAATTTTTCTGGCTGTCCGTCCGCATGCCGGATCGTTCTGTTCATATCCATATCAATAGGGTCGAAGCCCGCCGGTATTCTTATTTTCGCGGCATATTCCAGATATTGCTGTACGCCTACAGGTATGTCGGAGGGGCC
>JAJOJU010000033.1 GCA_021208265.1 Alphaproteobacteria bacterium
ACCCGCTGATGTATCAGGCGGTGTCTGACATTATCTTGGGGCCGTGCGATTCCGTGCCCGTGGCTAGCGAAGAATACGGGATTGATTTTGAAGCGGAAGTCGCTGTGATTGTCGATGATGTGCCGATGGGCATATCGCCGGAAGACGCCCTCTCTCACATCAAGCTTGTGATGTTGATGAACGATGTCACGCTGCGGAATCTGATTCCAACGGAACTGGCGAAGGGCTTTGGCTTCTTCAATGGCAAACCCCCCAGCGCGTTTACCCCCGTAGCGGTGACGCCCGATGAACTTGGTGATGCGTGGCAGGGCGGTAAATTAAAGCTGCCGCTTATAAGCACACTGAACGGCAAACGCTTCGGCCAGCCGGATGCAGGTGTTGAGATGCAGTTTGATTTCGGTGCGCTGATTGCTCATGCCGCGAAAACCCGGCCTTTGGGTGCAGGCGCGATTGTGGGTTCGGGCACGATATCCAACTCCACCCCGGGTGCGGGCTCCAGCTGTCTCGCGGAGGTACGGATGATTGAAATTATCGAAGGCGGTAAACCCACCACGCCCTTTATGAAGTTTGGTGATACCATCCGCATTGAAATGCTGGATAAAAACGGCGCTTCGATCTTCGGGGCGATTGAACAAGAGATCGTTCCATACGCAGCGGCGCAAGGTTTGAAGAAAGCGGGCTAGGCCATGAAGCTTTATACCTATTTCCGGTCTTCTACCGCTTACCGCGTGCGTACAGCGTTGGCGGTGAAGGGGCTGGATTATGAGGCCCATCCGATCAATCTCCTTAAATCTGAACAGTTGGACGATGCCTATAAAAAGGTGAACCCCATGGCGGGCGTTCCGGCGCTGGAACATGATGGGAAAGTGATTTCCCAATCGCTGGCTATTATCGAATATCTGGAAGATGTTAAGCCATTGCCCTCTCTGTTGCCCGGCAGCGCTGCGGATAAAGCGTTTGCCCGCCAGATTGCGCAGGCGATCGGTACGGATGTGCATCCGCTCATTAACCTCCGCACCATGAAATATCTGGGCGATAAATTGGGGGCTGATGAGGCGGCTAAAAAGGATTGGACAGCGCATTGGGTGATGAAGGGCATGCACGCAGTAGAAGCTATGCTTGCCACGCGCGGTGGAGTGCGTAATACGGTATTGGGGGGCGATGTTATCAGCATGGCTGATCTTTGCATTATCCCGCAGATGTATTCGATGCGCCGGAATGGCTTGCCTGTCGAAGATCTTCCGATTTGCTGCGCGATTGAGCGCTACTGCATAACGTTAGAGCCTTTTATAAAGGCCTCGCCGGAAATGCAGCAAGATGCGCTGCCGGATCTGGAGCCCATCCACGGCCCTCACGCTCCGCTTTTAAAACACGCTGCGTAAACTGCACTAATAAAGAAACAGGGAGAAAAACATGGACGACGTTAAAATTGGAAACCCCACAGGCAACGGCGATCCGAATGATTGGCCGCAATATATTGTTGATCAGGGCTGGGATAAATATACGGCGGAAGAGCACGAAACCTGGAAAATTCTGTATGAACGCCAGATGGAAATTATGCCGGGCCGCGCTTGCGATGAGTTTTTCGAAGGCATCAAGGCGCTGGATATCGATAAAACGCAGATCCCTGATTTTAACGAGCTGAACAAGAAACTAAAGGCGCTGACGGGCTGGGAAGTGGTGGCGGTGGAAGGCCTTATTCCCAATCTGCCGTTCTTCAAATTATTATCCGAACGCAAATTCCCGGCCGGGTTTTTCATCCGTAAACGCAGCCAGATTGATTATATCGAGGAACCGGACGTTTTTTCATGATGTGTTTGGTCATGTGCCGCTTCTAGCGAACCCGACCTTCGCGGATTATCTGGAAGACTACGGCAAGGGAGGTTTGCGCGCCGGAGACTTTGGCGCGATCGATAACCTCGCCCGGCTTTACTGGTTCACAGTGGAATTCGGCCTGATGAAAACGGCGGATGGTTTGCGTATTTATGGCGCGGGGATTTTGTCATCCCCCGGCGAGACAGTGTTTTCTCTGGAAGATGCCTCGCCGAATCGAATTGAATTTGATTTGAAACGCGTGATGAAAACGCTCTACCGCGTGGATGATTACCAGCAGACCTATTTCGTGATTGAATCCATCGAAAAGCTGTTCAAGGAAACCTATGCCGATTTTGCACCGCTCTATAAAGAGCTGACGGCGGATAAACAGACCTTCGGTCTTGATGAAATTGCCCCGGGCGATACGGTGATCACACGGGGCACGCAAGGCTATGCCAAGTCTAAAGGTAAAAGCGCGGTCGCGTTTTAGACGGCGATTTTGGCTTTCTTGTCCAGCTTGGCGACAGCACGGATCACGCCGCGGCGGTTTAAGCTGCGTTCAACACTGCCGGGTTTGAAGGATTTTACCAGCTCCGCCAGAGCCACGTCCGGGTTGCAAGATCCGCACATAAAAATATCAACAGAGGCAAAATTACGCTCCGGCCATGTGTGGATGCTGATATGGCTTTCGGATAGAACTGTTACGCCGCTGACGCCCATACCTTCGCCGAATGGGTGGTAATAAGAATGCAGAATAGTTGCCCCTGCGGCTTCGGCGCTTCGTTCAATCGCATCCTGAATAAACGCGAGATCGCCCATATTATCGGTATCCCAGAAATCAGCCAGAACGTGACGGCCGGCGTATTCATCACCGGTTTTATCGCATTTGCTGAAAAAATCTGTTCCATGTGTGTTCATGACGCAGCCCTTTCTTTTGTTGTTATTGTGGGTTGTTGAGATGAAGTGATATCCGCTTCGATCCAGGGCGGTAGCACAAACGCGGCCATATGGATTTCGGGGGAATATTGACGTGTTTGAATGCCTGCCGCATCAAAGCGTTTGTGCAGGATTTCGCGCGCCGGGACGCTGCCGTTTTGTGTATTGGTGGCAAAGCCGAGAGTCATATAACCGCCGTAATATGTGGGCACGGCTGTGATGCAGGCGTGCGTGTTAAGCCCAGCTTCTTGCAGGGCGCTGAGGGTTACCGCGGCTTCGCCCGGTTGAAAGAACGGCACGCCGCCTTGCGTGATGACATAGGCTTCCGGTTTTAAAGTGCGGGCCAGCGCCGCATAAAATTCTGTTGTAAACAGTTTTTCACCGGGGCCGATCGGGTCGGTGGAATCGATGATAACCACATCAAAACGGGCATCCGTTTCGCGGATATACTCAGCGGCATCGCGGACGATCAGTTCCGTGCGCGGGTCTTTGTAGATAGTGCCGCCGTCATTGATTTCCGGCATGTGCTTGACGCAGGCATCAATAACGACCTGATCAATTTCTACCATCATCACTTTCTTGAGAGATTTGTGGCGTAATACTTCACGCAGAATGCCGCCATCACCGCCGCCGATAATCAGCACGTTTTCAGGTTCGCTGTGAGAAAACAACGGCACATGCGCCATCATTTCCTGATAGATGAACTCATCGCGTGTGGTGATTTGTACGGCACCATCCAGCACCAGAATTTTGCCGAGGGCATCGTTGCTGTAGATAGAGATATGCTGGAACGGGGTCTGTGCTTCGAACAGTTTTTCATTCACCTCAAACCCCTGAAAGGCTTTGCTGCCGGGGAGAGGGTAAATACTGTGGGCATTTTCGTGAAAAACGGCGCTATGTGTCGGGTTCATCTTGCTCCTCCACACTGGAAAGTGAAACAGACAGCGCGAACCATATGTTCAGTGCAGCGGGCAGCAAGACTTTTAGGGGGAAGAACAGAGACGTACGGGGTACAGTGGTGCGGCAAACAGATGCTGGGTAATTATCCCAGAAGGGCACATTTTCCAGGCAAATGATCATGCCGCCTCCTATCCTTTGTCTTAACTATGCGAAATACGCGAAGGGCGCACTATAACATCGGGCGGTCGCAATCTGTCAATTCATTTTTTGGATTTTTTGCCTGTGAAAAGTTTGGGCAGGCTGAGCCACGCATCGTGGTAATCCGGTTGCAGGTTCTTATGTCCGGCTGCGAATTTCGTGGTGCGCATGATGTAGCGGCTTTCAAACATGAAGGCCAAGGCGCCATCCAGATATTGCGGTTTCAGATCGGCCTTGGAAGCACCGGTAAACGCCTTTTCATCCGGCCCGTGGGCGGACATGCAGTTGTGCAAGCTGCAGCCGCCGGGGGCAAATCCGCCGCCTTCCTTGCCATCATAAACGCCGTGGATCAGGCCCATGAATTCGCTCATGAGATTGCGGTGGAAATAGGGCGGGCGGAATGTATCTTCCGCCACCATCCAGCGCGGCGGGAAGATTACGAAATCGATATTCGCCGTGCCGACCGGGTGGCTGGGCGATGTCAGAACGGTAAAGATAGACGGATCGGGGTGATCGAAGCTCACTGTATTGATCGTGTTGAAGTTCTTCAGGTCATATTTATAAGGCGCGTAATTGCCGTGCCATGCCACGACGTTCAGCGGAGAATGATCCATCTTGGTTTGCCACAAGCCGCCTGCGAATTTGGCGATAAGCGTGCATTTTTCATCCTTATCCTCATACGCGGCAACGGGTGTTAAGAAGTCACGCGGGTTGGCGAGGCCGTTCGCACCGATGGGGCCTTTATCGGGGATCACGAAGGGCGATCCGTAATTCTCGCAGATATAGCCGCGCGAGGGGCCATCCGGGAAATCAGCCGCGAATTTAACGCCGCGTGGGATCACGGCGATTTCGCCGGGTTTGGCATCAATCACGCCCATTTCGGTGCGCAGGTGTAACGTGCCCACTTGCGGCACGAACAGCATTTCGCCATCAGCATTATAGAAGTACCGTTTCGTCTTCTTCATGGAGGTATTAGCGCAATAGATGTGAACGCCGAGACCGCTCCAGCTATGCGTATCGCCATTCCCCGCCATGGTGATAAGGCCGTCAATCAGATCGGTTTCGCCCTTTTTAGGAAGATCAAACGGGCTCCAGCGCATCTGGCTCGGGTTGGCAGGCACTTCATCAAACGGGCTGGAACGCAGCGTTTTATGCGTCATCGGTTTGAAAGGCGGATGCATCACGGAGGGGCGAATGCGGTAAAGCCAGCTGCGCTTGTTTTCCACGCGCGGGGCCGTGAAAGGCGCGCCCGTCAGCTGCTCGGCGTAAAGCCCGTAAGGCGGTTTTTGGGGGGAATTGCGGCCCTCAGGCAACGCGCCTTCCAAGGCTTCGGTGGCAAATTCATTGCCAAACCCGCTCATGTAGTTTTTATCAGATGCCATGATAAACCTCCCCTTTTTCACAACGATGTTCGTATCCTAAAAGGAAACGGGGGCAATGTCCAACGCTGCGGATGATGCGCCGCAACGGGCATTATAGCAAAAGATCGATCGCTTCTTTCCACCCCTTGTAAAGGGCTTCGCGCTCTTCGGCTTTCATCGCGGGGGCAAAGCGCTTGGCCTTTTGCCAGCGTGCGGCGATATCGCCTAAATCCTTAAACACGCCCGTTTGCAGGCCTGCCAAGCACGCCGCGCCCCACGCCGTGGCTTCATGGATTTTGGGAACTTCCACGGGTTTATCCAGCATGTCAGAGAGGAATTGGCAGACGAAATTATTGGCCACCAAGCCGCCATCAGCACGGATGATAGCGGGGGAATGTCCACCATCAGCTTCCATCGCATCCATGAGATCGCGGGTTTGATAGGCTTGCGCTTCCAGCACGGCGCGGGCGAAATGCGCCTTGGTGGTTTCACGGCTGATGCCGGTGATGAGCCCTTTTGCATTTGGGTTCCAGTAAGGCGCGCCAAGGCCCGTAAAGGCCGGCACGATGTAAACCCCATTACTATCCGGCACCGATGTGGCCAGCGCTTCGCTTTCCGGGCTGGCGTGAATGACTTCCAGCCCATCGCGCAACCATTGCACGGCCGCGCCCGCCACGAAGATGGAGCCTTCAATCGCATAATTTGTTTTACCATTGATGCGGTAAGCGGTGGTGGTGAGGAGCTTGTTGGCGGAGGCCTTGAACGCTTCCCCGATATTCATCAGCGCGAAACAACCTGTGCCGTATGTCGATTTCACCATGCCGGGTTCGAAACAGGCTTGCCCGATGAGCGCGGCCTGCTGATCACCCGCCATGCCCCCGATCACATATTCTTTATCCAGAATGCCGGGCGCTGTAACGCCAAATTCGTGTACGTTATCATGTGCTTGCGGCAGCAGGCTTGATGGGATGTTAAAGAGCTTTAACAGCTCATCATCCCATTTCTGCTCGACGATGTTATAGAGCATGGTGCGGGAGGCATTGGTGATATCGCTCGCGTGCACCTTGCCGCCCGTGAGGTTCCAGAGGAGATAGCTATCCACCGTGCCGAAGGCCAGCTTCCCGGCATTGGCTTTATCCCGCGCCCCCGGCACGTTATCCAGAATCCACGCGATTTTGGTGGCGGAGAAATAGGGGTCAAGCAGCAGGCCGGTTTTGGCGGAGATCATTGGTTCATGCCCGGCCTCTTTCAGCTTCGCGCATAGATCAGCGGTGCGGCGATCCTGCCAGACGATAGCATGATAAATGGGTTTAGCCGTTTCCTTATCCCACAAAATGGTGGTTTCGCGTTGGTTGGTGATGCCGATCCCAGCGATATTCCCGCCGAACTTGCCAGCTTGCGAGAGTACATCACGGCACACATCCAGCGTATCATCCCAGATATCATCGGCGTTTTGCTCCACCCAGCCTTTATGGGGGTAATGCAGTTTCAGTTCTTTCTGGGCGAGGGTAATGATATCCCCGCCCGCGTTAAACAAAATCGCGCGGGATGATGTTGTGCCCTGATCGATGGCGAGTATTAACGGTGTGCTCATAATTCCAGTTTCGCTCCCTGCAGTTTTGTTTTCGTGCGCCGCCAGAGAATATCTTCAGCCTCGTGCGCCCATTCATATTTTTTAAGGTATATGACTTCGGCTTCATAAAGCCCGCCGCCGTAATCTGCGCCCATATCAGCGAGCGATGTTTTGGCTTTCAGCAGCACATCCATGCGCGTGCCGTAATTACGGGCATAGCGTTCGGCCACATTCCCGGGAAGCCAGGAGTATTTCAGCTTCTGGCCGCCGATGAAATCATCCATATTCTCAATTTTTCCGCCGGGCAGGGGCGTTTCCCCCGTCCACGGAATTTTGGGATCGCGGCCTGCAAGGGTGAGGATTTTGGAAACGGCCTCTTCCGCCACAACGCGGTAGGTGGTGAGCTTGCCGCCATAAACCGAGATCATGGGGGCTTTGAATTCCTTATGCTCATGCAGCTTGTAATCCCGGCTGGCGGAGGTGGATGATGCACTGCCATCCTCGAAAAGCGGGCGCACGCCGCTATAGGTGTGAACGATATCTGCTGTTGATATTTTATGTTTGAAGGATCGGTTAAAGGCTTCACAAAGATATGTTTTTTCCGCTTCCGATATAGCGACGGCAGAAGGGTCGCCCTCAAATTTTTTCCTCCGTGGTGCCGACAAGCGTGAAATCCTTTTCGTAAGGGATGGCAAACACGACGCGTTTATCCGGCTGCTGCAGGATATAGGCCTGCTCGCCTTCAAACGCCTTTTTGACGATGATATGCGAGCCCTTCACCAGCCGGGCTTTCGGGGCATTGCCGCCTGCGCCGTTTGAGAGCTGCACAACATTCTCCACCCATGGCCCGGCGGCGTTAATTACCATGCGGGCCTGCGCTGTTTGATTACCGGAGAGCTTTATTTCCCAGCCTTTGGACGTTTCGGTAAGGCCTTCACATTTTGTGCGGGTGCGGATATCGGCGCCGCGCTCGGCAGCATCCAGGGCATTGAGGGCCACCAGCCTTGCATCATCCGCCCAGCAATCGGCATATTGAAAGCCGCGCGCAGGCGGGTTTTCCAAAGGCTGGCCCGCGAAATGCTCGCGCAGTTTCAGGGTTTTTGAGCCTTTCAGGATGTTTCGTTTAGCAAGATGATCGTAGAGAAACAGCCCTGCGCGGATCATCCATGAAGGCCGCGTACCGTCATGCGGCAAGATGAAATCAAGTGGGCGGATGAGATGCGGGGCGATTTTAAGAAGCGTCTCACGCTCTTTCAGCGCCTCGCGCACCATTGAAAATTCGTAATATTCCAGATAACGAAGCCCGCCGTGAATCAGTTTTGTGCTGGCGGAGGACGTGCCGGAAGCTAGATCATTCTGTTCCAGCAGCAGCACCTTAAGCCCACGCCCTGCGGCATCCCGCGCGATTCCGGCACCGTTAATGCCGCCGCCGATAATGCATAAATCGTAAGTTTTCTGATTCATATTATCCAGTGTAAGGCATGTGAACGCGCTTGCAAGTGGCGGTTGCTTTTATTACTCTCTCGGTATTCTCAAAAATATATAGATTGTGGAGATTTATTGTGACCATTCGCCCTTCCCAAAAAGCATCCCAATTTGCTGAGTCCGTTATTCGTGAAATGACCCGTGTTTTCATGGCGCGTGGTGATAAGCCCGGTGCCAATCTGGCGCAAGGCTTCCCTGATTTTGCCGCCCCGGAAAGCATGAAGGAAGCGGCTTGCACGGCCATTCGCAGCGACATTAACCAATACGCCATCACATGGGGCACGAAAAACCTTCGTAAGGCAATTGCTGATAAAACGGAAAAACATTATGGCGTGCGCCCTGATACAGAAACCGAAATCACCGTCACTTGCGGTACAACCGAAGCCATGATGTCGGCCATGCTGGCGCTGGTTGATCCTGGTGATGAGGTTATTGTGTTCGAGCCGTTCTACGAGAATTACGGTCCTGATGCTATTCTCTCGGACGCTGTGCCGAAATTTGTGACGCTGCGCGCCCCTGACTGGTCTTTTGATGAAGAGGAGCTGACCCGCGCGTTTACTAATAAAACCCGCGCCATCATTATCAACACGCCGAATAACCCCACGGGGAAAGTGTTTAGCCGCGCGGAGCTGGAGTTCATCGCCAAGCTTTGCATCGAATGGAATGTGATCGCCATCACCGATGAGATTTATGAGCATATGCTTTATGACGGTTTGGAGCATGTGCGCATGGCTGACCTGCCGGGCATGAAGGAACGTACGGTGACAATCACCGGTATTTCCAAAACATACAGCGCCACGGGCTGGCGTATTGGCTGGTTGATCGCCCCGCCGGAAGCCACGAATGCCATTCGCAAGGTGCATGATTTCCTGACTGTGGGGGCGGCTGCGCCTTTGCAGGAAGCCGCCGCACACGCGCTGGGTTATCCTGATAGCTACTACGAAGAGCTTGAGAAGAATTATCAATCCAAGCGTGATACGCTGATGGCGACGCTAAAAGAGGTGGGCTTCAAGCCGTTCGAAACGCAGGGCGCTTACTACATCATGGTTGATGCCTCAGAGCTGATGGCGCTGACGGGGCATGATAACGATGTTGATTTTGCGCATTGGATGATCCGCGAGATTGGCGTTGCCACCGTGCCCGGATCCAGCTTCTTTAAAAAACAAAGCTGATGGTAAAAACATCGTCCGCTTCTGTTACTGCAAAAAGCCGGAAACACTGAAATTGGCGCATGATCTTCTTGTGGATGGTTTTGCTAAACTTAAGTTAGGAGCCAGTCTGAAGGCTGTGGGGGGGATAGAGGTTTGAGCGCAGAACACTCAAGCAGCTTCATTCCTGCTGATTTTGAACGCATGGCCGGACGAATTGTAGAGGTTGGAAAATCACTTCACGCTCGCGGTTGGGCGCCCGCCACTAGCGGAAATTTCTCGGCAAGGCTGGCTGATGGCAGCATCGCCATCACCGTTTCCGGCGCGCATAAAGGCAAGTTAGAGGCGGATGACATCATGCGCCTTGATCCGAACGGCAGCCCGCTTGAGGATAAAAAACCATCCGCCGAAGCCGCGCTGCATGTGCAGATTTATAAGGCGCACCCGAAAGCACGTGCCATTTTGCATGTGCATTCCGTGCCCGGCGTGGCGTTATCGCGCGTGATTAAAGGGGATGAATTGGTGTTAGAGGGGTATGAGATGTTGAAGGTTTTCCCCGGCATTACCACGCATGAAACACGGCTTTCACTGCCGCTTGTTGATAATTCGCAAGACATGGATGATATTACATCCGCGCTGTCATCCCGGCTGAAAGATGTTCCCGCTTACATCATCCGTAATCACGGGTTTTACGTGTGGGCGGAGAGTATGAGTCAGGCCGAAAATCTGGTCGAAGGTCTGGACCATTTATTACAATGTGAAATCGAAACACGGAGAATATCACAATGAGCCGTTTAACCGTTTACACCGATAACAATCCTGAAACCCCTGTTATTGATACAACAGACGGTGCTGACATAACAGCGAAGCTGAAGGAAATCGATGTGCGTTTCGAGCGCTGGGAAGCTGCCAAGGAATTCGCCAGTGACGCCCCCGATGCCGATGTGCTGGAAGCTTATGAAGCGGATATTCAGCGCATCATGCAGGAGGGTGGGTATCAAACTGTCGATATCCTGCGCTGTAACGATGCCACGCCGGATAAGCCCGCCATTCGCGCCAAGTTCCTGAATGAACATACCCATAGCGAGGATGAGGTGCGTTTCTTTGTGGAAGGGGCAGGTATCTTTTATCTGCGTACAAACGGGCATGTTTATATGGCGCTGTGCGAGCGCGGCGATCTGATCAGCGTTCCCGCCGGGGTGACGCACTGGTTCGATATGGGCCCCAACCCCAATATCGCCGCTCTTCGTTTCTTTGATAACAAGGAAGGCTGGGTACCGCATTTCACGGGCAGCGATATCGCCGAGAAGTTTCCGAAATTTGAGAAGGCAGCATGATTAAAGCCATTGTGACTGATATTGAGGGCACGACCAGCTCCATCAGCTTCGTGCATGATGTGCTTTTCCCTTATGCGGCAGAGCGTCTGACAGATTATGTGCGTGATCATGAAAGCGAAATCTCAGGCATTCTTGATCAAGTGCGGGAGATGGAAAATGATGACTCCCTCTCCACCGAAGGTGTTATCAAAGTGATGCTGGATTGGATCAAACAGGATAAAAAAGCCACACCGCTCAAAGCTTTGCAGGGCCTTATCTGGGAAGCGGGCTATAAGGACGGCGCTTTCAAAAGGCCATATTTATGACGATGCGGCGGAGGCGCTGCAACGTTGGCATGGCGCGGGTATCAAGCTCTATGTGTATTCTTCCGGCTCCGTTCCGGCGCAAAAGCTGATCTATGGCTATTCTCGCCGGGGCGATCTAACGCCGCTCTTTTCCGGGTATTTTGATACGACAACGGGGCCGAAGCTGGAGGCAGGTTCATACCGCAAAATTGCGGAGAGCATCGGTTTTCCGTCCGCCAATATTTTGTTTTTATCCGATAACCCGGGTGAGATTACCGCCGCGCAAGAAGCCGGAATGCAAACGGTTCTGGTGGATCGTGATGGTAAGGCGCCAGGGTCCGTTCTTGATTTTACAGCCATTAACTTCATGGAGAAAGCGGCATGACTGCTGAAATAAAACTAGCTGCGCCGCAAGGGTATCAGGCGCTGAATGTTGATACCGTCACAACATATCTGGCAGGGTTAAAAACCATTACGGCCCGGCTGGGCGGGGATGAGTCAGGTTGGAAAGCCCGCGAAGTGGGTGACGGTAACCTGAATCTTGTATTCATCGTGGAAGGGCCTGCGGGCGCTGTTGTAGTCAAACAAGCCTTGCCTTATGTGCGGCTGGTGGGGGAAAGCTGGCCGCTGCCGTTATCCCGTGCGCATTACGAATATCTGGCGCTGGTCGAGCAAGGTATGTGGGCGGCGGAATACGTGCCCGCGCTTTATCATCATGACAAGGCCATGGCGCTGACAGTGATGGAATATCTGACCCCGCATATCATCCTGCGCAAAGGATTGGTGCAGGGCGAACGTACCCGGAAATGGCGGACGCATATTGGCACGTTTCTGGCACGCACGCTGTTTCATACATCCGATTTTCATTTAAGCCCTGAGGAAAAGCGCGAGAAAATTGGGGCGTATCTGACCAATACGGCGATGTGCAAAATATCGGAGGATCTGATTTTTGATGAGCCGTATTTCGATGCGCCGATGAACCGGCATACCACGCCGCAGCTTGATGATATCGCGCTGGCCTTCCGGCAGGATACGGACCTGAAAATGGCGGTGCAGGAATTGAAATACCGCTTCATGAACGCGCCGGAAGCGCTGTTGCATGGTGATCTGCATACCGGCTCCGTCATGGTGACGGAAGCCGATACACGCGTGATTGATCCTGAATTCGCGTTCTTTGGCCCGATGGGGTTTGATATCGGCGCCATCCTTGCCAATTTGTTTATGGCGGTATTCGCGCAGCCGGGTCTATCCGGCGGTGATAGCGAACATGCCTTATGGGCCGGGGCGCAATCGGAAATCCTCTGGGATCATTTTGTGTCTGAATTTTCAGCCCTTTGGCAGGGGCGCAGCAGTGGCGAGTCATACAACACGCGCCTTTATGACGATGCGCCGGAGCTGGCGGAACAGGCGCTTGCCACGCGGTTGGAAGCCATATGGAATGATGCGCTGGGCTTTGCCGGGTGCAAGATGATCCGCCGTATTCTGGGCCTTGCCCATGTGGAAGATTTTGAAGCCATTGAAAATCAGGACATTCGCGGGGCATGTGAAATCCGCGCGCTGGAATTTGCCCGCCGCCTTATTCTGGAGCGTGGGGAATTCAAAGGCATGGCTGACATATTAAGGGCGCTTGCATGAAGATAGGCGGCGTTTCTTACCGTTCCATTTGGGTGAATGACAATGGCTGGTCGGTGCATATTTTCGATCAGCGGAAATTGCCGTGGGAGCTGGATGTTGTCGAATTAAAAACCCCGCAGGATGCTGCTGTGGCGATTAAAGAAATGTGGACGCGCGGCGCGCCGCTGCTGGCCATGACGGGGGCGTATGGTCTGGCGCTGGCGCTAAAAGAAGACCCGTCCGATGACAATCTGGAATCATCTTACGCTATGTTACTGGCCACCCGGCCAACGGCGGTGAATTTAAAATGGGCGCTGGACCGGATGAAGGCGGAAGTGAAATCATATTCCGGGCTGGATCGTATCGCTGCTGCCTACGCGTTGGCGGGGCGCTTGTGTGATGAAGATGTGGCAACAAATGAAGCGATTGGTGAGCATGGTTTATCGCTTATATCGCAAGCCCATAAAATAGATACGACACGGCCCGTAAATATATTAACTCACTGCAATGCCGGGTGGCTGGCAACGGTGGATTACGGCACGGCGACATCGCCCATTTACCGCGCGCATGATGCCGGAATTCCTGTCCATGTCTGGGTCGATGAAACGCGGCCGCGTAATCAGGGCGCACTGCTAACGGCATATGAACTGGCGGAACATGGTGTGCCGCATACGGTGATTTGCGACAATGCCGGGGGGCTGCTCATGCGCGAAGGCAAAGTCGATATGTGCATCGTGGGTACCGACCGCGTCACCCGTAATGGTGATGTTTGCAACAAGATCGGAACTTATCTGAAGGCGCTGGCGGCGTATGATAATGACGTGCCGTTTTATGTGGCCTTACCACTTTCCACGTTTGATACGGGGCTGGAATCCGGCTTGCAAATCCCGATTGAAGAACGTGATCAGCAGGAAGTCACGCATATTGATGGGCTGGCGCCGGATGGCACATTATCACGCGTGCAGCTGACGAAATCACAAGCCGCGAATCCGGCGTTTGATGTGACGCCCGCGCGGCTGATTACGGCTTACATCACCGAAAAGGGCCTGCGCGAAGGGGCGCACGCCCTTCAGAATCTTCATCAGGCCGCCTGACCTTTGGGCAGCGGCAGCAGATGGCTGACGCTTTCATCGCGGTGCTTTTTTAAGTATTTCATGAACGGCGTGCCGCCCGTGCCGATATCAACCGGGTTGCCTTCAGAGTCACGCGCTTGCTTGTTGATATAGCTGGCGGCGTATTCCAGATGGCGCGTGCGGAATTTCTGCACATGGTCAACGATATCATTATAAACCTGCACCAGCTCGGCGCTGCCCGACGCACTGACGAAATCCCGCAGCTTGCTGTTTTCCTGCACGGCTTCGATGAACAGGCGGTGCTTGGGCGGGCGGTATTGGTGCAGCTCATCCAGATATTCGCGAAGCGGATCGTTTTCATGGCTGATCCCTAGCAGCGCATCCATCACCGGCACGATCGAGCTTTGTGAACCTGTCTGCCCGCGGAAGGGCTGCGGCTTGCCCTGATATTTATCAACGCCTTCGTAGATAAGCCCGTCCGGCATGGCGGGGTTACCCTTCCAGCCGTGGATATAGGGGCGCACACGGTGGTAATAAACGTAAGGATCACAACGTTCCGGCATGCGGTCGAAGACAGGGTTGATCAGGTCCCACGCGCTGCGGATGGTTTTAAGCCCGGTCAGCACATTCCCCATATCGCCGGCGTTGACAGCGTCAATCAGGGCGGGGATGGCGGCCAGCGCCGCGCCCGCTTTAGCTTCAATTTCGATATGAACCATGATGAACCAGTTTTCATCCTGCCCATCCAGGAAGTTCTGGATGACCCAGATATTTTCCAGCGTGATCGGTTTATCAGCCTCCAACTTGCCCCAGTTATCCAGCGTGTAACTGGAATAGGGGAGAAGCGGGAACATGCCGAGCGCATCGGCTAGGTCGCAATAAGGCACGGCCAGGTTTTTCGGCAGGAAGGCGGGCGGGTGTTCCTCGCCCCACACATAAGCCTGCACGATGAAGGAATAATGGATCATCAGCTTGCACATTTGCGCGTGGTTTAAGGAAGGCAGCTGGCCCTTCATATCCACCTGTTTCAGGCGGTCGAGGAAGGTGCGGAGGTGGCCGGAACACATATAGTCTGATAAGTGCTTCCCGGCGCTCAAAATCTCATCAAACGCGGCGGGCAGCGTTACCTGATCCATCTCGTAAGGGGTGAGAAAGCCGCGCTCGGCCGTGATGTCAAAATCTTCCAGACGTAGTGTCATTGATGAATCTCCCAATTCTATATTTTTATTGTTTGTTTTTATCATGCCGGGGGGGCTTGTCCAGCCGTAACGTGAAGAAGTTTTCTTGCACTGCGGCAGCATTTCGCGCTATAACCGCGCGCTATGAAGCAAACAGAAAAACCCCCTGTCGTTGGAATGGTCAGCCTTGGATGCCCCAAGGCGCTGGTCGATTCCGAGCGCATCCTGACCAAGCTGCGTTCGGACGGGTATGATTTCAGCAATTCCTATGAAGGTGCGGACGTTGTAATCGTCAACACCTGCGGCTTTCTGGATAGCGCCAAGGCGGAGAGTTTATCGGCGATCGGCGAGGCCATGAATGAAAACGGCCGCGTAATTGTAACGGGCTGCATGGGTGAAGACCCGGAAGTCAAAAAGCAGTTCCCGAATTTGCTGGCGGTTACGGGCCCGCAGGCATATGAGCAAGTGGTGGGCGCGGTCAAGGAAGCCCAGCCGATCACGCATAACCCGTATGTGCATTTGGTTCCCGAAGAGGGGTTAAAGCTGACGCCCCAGCATTACGCTTACTTAAAAATTTCGGAAGGCTGCAATAACCGCTGTTCGTTTTGCATTATCCCGTCCTTGCGGGGCGATCTGGTTTCCCGCCCCATCCACCGCGTGCTGCATGAGGCCGAGAGTCTGTTCAAGGCCGGCACAAAAGAGCTGCTGGTGATTTCACAAGATACGTCTGCGTATGGCGTTGATATTAAATATGCCGAAAGCCCGTGGAAGGGCGAGCGGGTTAAAGCCAAGTTCTATGACCTCTGTAAGGCATTGGGTGAGCTGGCGAAGGAATACGGCGCGTGGGTACGCCTGCACTATGTCTACCCTTATCCGCATGTCGATGATGTGATCCCGTTGATGGCGGAAGGATTGATTTTGCCGTATCTGGATATTCCCTTCCAGCATGCCAGCCCCAATGTTTTGAAGGCCATGCGCCGTCCCGCGCATCAGGAAAAAAACGCTGGAGCGCATCAAGAAGTGGCGCGAGATTTGTCCCGATCTGGCGCTGCGTTCCACCTTTATTGTGGGCTTTCCCGGTGAAACGGAAGAGGATTTTGAGTTCCTGATGAACTGGCTGACGGAAGCGCAAATCGACCGCGCCGGGGCGTTTAAATATGAAGCCGTGGACGGCGCCAAAGCGAACGAACTGGATAACCATGTGCCTGAAGATGAAAAGCAGGAACGCTGGGACCGCTTCATGACGATCCAGACGGAAATCGCCGCCGCCAAAGCAGAAGCTAAAATCGGCAGCACGATTGATGTGCTGATTGATGAGGTGGGCGAGGCCGATGAAGAAGGCATGATCGGTGCCAATGGGCGCTCCAAGGCCGATGCGCCGGAGATCGATGGCACGGTTTATCTGCGCGATGCAGAAGGCTTAAAGCCCGGCGATATCATCAAGGCTGTCATCGAAGAGGCTGAAGACTACGACCTGTTTGCTGTGCCTGTAAAATAAGGCCCTTAGCTTTCAGGCGTATTTTGCCCCGGTACTTTTGCCACGATCTTGATGCGGCTGACGCGCCGTCCGTCCATATCCTGAATGGTCATGTTCCAGCCGGACACGTCAAAGCTGTCACCTTTTTTGGGCAAGCGGCGCAGCACTGTAAGTGCAATCCCCGCCGCTGTGTTGTAATCCCCTTCCGGCAGATCAATATCGCCAATAACTTCCTGTAATTCCTGTATCGTCAGGTTACCGTTGATAATGCAGGAATTGTCATCGAGCCGCTGGAACTGGAATTCATCTTCCTCGTGTTCTTCCGGCATGTCACCGGCGATGGCTTCCACAACATCGGTCAGTGTCACCAGCCCTTCGAGCGAACCATATTCATCAATAATAATCGCTACGTGAATACGGCTTTTCTGGAAGGCGTCAAGCGTTTGTAGGACGGTCGTTACATCCGGTACAGCGATCGGTTGGCGGAGCGCTTCTTGAAATTCTTCAACGCCTTTATCCTGCAGCAGCATATCGGCGATATCTTTTTTGAAGATAATTCCCATGGGCTCATCAATAGAACCGTCACGCGCGACAATCATGCAGGAATAGGGGCATTCGCTGACATCCTTGGCGATTGTGGCCGGGTCATCGGCCAGATCGATCCAATACAGTTCATGCCGCGGGGTCATGATGGCACGCACGGGCTGTTCCGCCAGTTGCAAAACCCGGCGTAGCATGAAACGCTCCTGCGGCTTGAAAACGCTCAGCTCTTCATCCTTGGGGGCGAAGGCGGACAATTCGGCATCAATGCCGCTGCCATTGCCGGATTTAAAGCCCAGCAGGCCGATCACCGCTTCTGATACCCGCGTACGGGCATCGATCTTACGGTATGATTTCATGCGATTGTGCTGGGCCATCTGGTTGGCAGCTTCGATCAGGACCGAGAAGCCGATCGCGGCGTAGAGGTACCCTTTCGGGATATGGTAATCCAGCCCCTCAACAATCAGGCTGAAACCGATCATGAGAAGGAAGCCGAGACACAGAATCACAACAGTCGGGTGGTTGCTGACAAAGTCCATCAATGCCCGGCTGGCGATAATCATCAGCACCATGGCGATACAAACGGCAATCATCATGACCGGCAGGTGTTCCGTCATGCCAACGGCGGTGATAACGGCATCAAGCGAGAATACGGCGTCCAGTACCACAATTTGCAGGATAACTGGCCAGAAGCTGGCGTAATGGATAGGACCGGTTTTGCGGTGGCGTGCCCCTTCCAGCTTTTCGTGCAGTTCCATCGTGCCTTTGAATAGCAGAAAGGCACCACCCACGAACATGATCAGGTCACGGCCCGATACTTCGTGGTTTAGTATGGTAAACAAAGGCGATGTCAACGTAGTCAGCCATGAAATGCTGGCGAGCAGGATGAGACGCATGCCGAGGGCCAGAGATAGCCCAACGATACGGGCTTTTTGACGCTGATCAGGCGGCAGTTTATCGGATAAAATCGCAATGAAGATAAGATTGTCGATACCAAGGACAATCTCCAGGACAATCAGGGTCGCGAGCCCCGCCCACATCGTGGGATCAAATAGTAGTTCCATTACCGTGTTCGTTCGTTAAAACAATATAGTCGTTCTCATTTATTCCCGGACATCGTTGCTTCGCTCCTCATGTAGCAAAACGTACACTTCATCGCTCGCGCCTTGTCCGAAAATAAAGCAGAACAACTATATACTTTCACTAACATGTCTGCGCGTGCCAATAAAGAAGGAATATTTTACGCAGCCGCTTTACGGGCTCCGGCATATTTCAGAACCTGACGTTTGAAGTCAGTTTCAACAATAGGTTTGGGCATATAATCATCCATGCCGACCTCAAAACATTTGTCACGGTCACCGACCAGCGCATGAGCTGTCATACCCAATATAGGTGTCCGCTCCCGTTTTTTCTTTTTCTCGCGTTTGCGGAGTTCCGCTGTTGCGGCAAGGCCGTCCATTTCCGGCATCTGGATATCCATCAGGATAAGGGCGTACGTATTATCTTCCCACATATCCAAGGCTTCTTTGCCGGTTCTGGCTATGTCGTATTCATAGCCCAGCTCATCCAGCACATGGCTAAATACAACAACATTACCTTCGTAATCCTCAACAATCAGGATCTTTTTATCGTCACGCAGTGATATAACATTCTTACTTTTCTTGCGGGCAGGCTTTGTGCCGGCTTTTTCTTCTTTTGCCTGCGATGCGCCTTTCAAGGGCAGATAAAGCGTAAATGTTGACCCTTTCCCGATTTCGCTTTGAATAATGATATCGCCGCCCATCATCTGCGCCAGGTTTTTAGAAATAGGTAAGCCGAGGCCCGTACCGCCATATTTCCGTGAAACCGAAGAGTCTGCCTGCTTGAAACGCTCAAAAATCATGTCGAAATTGACCGGATCAATGCCGATACCCGTATCAGCAAAATCAATATGCAGGCAGTCAGCACCATCACGTTCCTGACGGTAGGCTTTGATGGCAACGCTGCCTTCATCTGTGAATTTAATAGCATTGCTGACTAGATTAACGATGATCTGGCGGATGCGGATTTTATCGCCTTCGAACGTAAGGTGTTTTACATCCGTATAATCGAAGACAAAGCTTATGCCTTTCTGATTGGCTCGTACCGCCATCATGCTGATAACTTCTTCGAAAAGCAGATCCACTTCAAAACATTCTTCTTCCAGATCAAGCTCGCCGCTTTCGATTTTAGAGAAGTCGAGAATATCGTTGATGAGGTCCTTTAAAACAGTGGTGCTGGAATGCAGAGTCCTGATCAGTTTTTTCTGCTTGTCATCAAGATTTTCCTGTTTTGTACCCAGAATTTCAGCGATACCGCTTATGGCGGTCAGCGGGGTGCGGATTTCATGACTCATATGTGCCAGAAAATCACGCTTGGCCTGATTGGCTTCTTCGGCGGCCTTTTTCTCGGCTTCCAGACGGGTCTGGGATTCTTTCAGGTGGCTGATATCCGTATGGGCGCCGACCATACGTGTAATTCGCCCTTGTCCATCAAAGATCCCCTTGGCACGGGATTGCACCCATATCCAGTGACCATCTTTATGTTTCATCCGGAACTCCTGAGAGTAATCAGAGATTTCCTTGCTTAAGTATTTTTCAAGATAGTCTGTGATGCGCGCGGAATCTTCGGGATGAATAAGGCTTTGCGCATCAGAAGGCGTCCCGATAAAGGCACCGCGGTTATCGCCTAGCATGCCGAAGAATTGCTTAGAGTAAAATACTTCACCGCTGGGGACGTTCCAGTCGAATATGCCGTCTTGCGTGCCTTCTACGGCCAGGGCAAACCGTTCTTCGGTATCCTTCAGGGATGCTTCGATATGCGAGCGTTTCTTCTGGGCATTGAACAGGAAGATATTAAAGATAAGAAGCGCCAGTGCTGTCGTGCAGATACCGATAAGCAGTGTTATGAAATAATTTGATTTTTGTACTTCGATCTTACGGATGTGAACATCCAGAAGTTTATATTCATCACGCAGGATGGCGCTGTTGACGCGCAGAATCGTTTCTTTCAGCCCGTCAATCTCTTCCATATCGTCCATGATAATTTTGGCAGAACGCGTAATGGTAAAGGTTTGTGCGCGTTGTTCCAGCTTGACCGAAAAAGCGTTGAAGTGGTGCCTGAGTTCATCAAGCCGGGTGGCCTGGGATGTATTGTCCTTGGTCAGTTCGGACAAGTTGACGATCACCTCGGATACTCTGTCGCGGCGGCGGCGGTATTTATCCATAAATTCTTCATCGCGGGTGATCAGATAACCGCGCTGGGCGGCCAGCATGCCTTCGATAAGGGCGGAAACGGCTTGCGCGTTGTTAATGACGTCATAGGTATGAGTTACCTGACTGTCGATGCGGGCAATGGCACGGTCGCCTGCAATCAGCACATACAGAAGTGTGCCCGTGCAAAGGGCCAGCATACAAACAAATACGGTGTAGTTCCGGAAGAGAAGCCTGTCCACGTTGATTATGCCTTAATGTGCTTTTACTGATGTCACCAGAAACCATATATTCCAGCTTTGCGCAAGATAATCCCACCAACAAGTTACGTGAGTGTCTTGAGCTAATGGCCTAATGTTTTTATTGGTTCCCCTGTGGAATGCGAGGGAGGTTTTTGGAACAGCAT
>JAJOJU010000032.1 GCA_021208265.1 Alphaproteobacteria bacterium
ATGCGCTCGAATAATGATGGTGTACGCTTTTTCTCGGATGGCTGAGGCATCTTGGGCGGATTAAGCTGCAAGGAACTTCCCACAGGCGCAATCGAACTCGGCGTGCCGTAGGGCGGAATAACCGTCTGCGGCTGTTCAAACTTCTCATAACTGGTGGGCATAGCCGGCTTCGGAGGAATAAAAGCATCCTTGTAACGCGTACCACGCAGACTTTCCTCAAGCGCCGTATTTTGCGGCATACCTTCCGCCCCGGCATCAGACGCTGTCACATAACCATGTTGTTCGAACATATCAGCTTCCGGTTCATCCGCCTTTTTAACTGAAGACATGACGGATGCCGATACATCAGACCTGACGGCCATGGATGAAGGCACGGGTGCTGGAATACCGCCGGACGGACCACCACCACCGGAAGGCGGTGTCGTAGTCGGGCTACTTACATTCGGCGTAGCGCGTTCCATCTTCACGCCCGTATTGCTGCGGCCATCGCGGCGGCGAAGCTCGCTCTCGCGGTCAATGCCCGTCGCCACAATAGAGACGCGCATCTTACCTTCCATGCTTTCATCGAAGGTTGCCCCGAAGATAACATTCGCGTTCGGGTCAATCTCATCACGAATCTTGTTGCAAGCCTCATCAGCTTCGAACAATGTCATGTCATAACCGCCGGTTACGTTGATGATAACGCCGCGTGCGCCCTTCATGGACACATCATCCAGAAGCGGATTATTAACAGCCGCTTCCGCTGCCTCAATCGCACGTTTTTCACCAGCAGATTCGCCCGTACCCATCATGGCTTTGCCCATTTCCTGCATCGCCGTTTTGATGTCGGCAAAGTCCAGATTAACAAGACCAGGGCGCACCATAAGATCCGTCACGCCGCGCACGCCGGATTGCAGCACGCTGTCCGCCATTTTGAAGGCTTCGGCAAATGTCGTCTTTTCATTGGCAATACGGAACAGATTCTGGTTGGGGATCACGATCAGCGTATCAACATAATCCTGCATTTCCTCAAGACCACTCTCCGCCATTTTCATGCGGTGCGTACCTTCGAAATGGAAAGGCTTAGTGACAACCCCCACCGTCAGAATGCCGCGTTCACGGCAAGCCCGCGCAATCACAGGTGCGGCGCCCGTACCTGTTCCACCGCCCATACCGGCGGTGACAAAAGCCATGTTAGCGCCTTCCAGATGGCTCATAACTTCTTCGAGAGATTCCTCAGCCGCTGCTTTACCCACATCCGGTTTGGAACCGGCGCCAAGGCCGCCTGTTACATGAGTGCCCAGTTGCACCCGGTTCTGGCAGGCTGAATGTTTCAGCGCTTGCGCATCGGTGTTACACACCAGAAATTCGCAGCCTTCCAACCCTTCCTCGATCATATTATTGACCGCGTTGCCGCCGGCACCGCCCACACCGATCACGATGATTTTGGGCGAAAGTTCGGATACGTTCTGTGTCTGTTGCATTCTGATGTTAACCATATCTTGTAAAACCCCTTTAGGCGAAAGCATGATTCTTGAGATTTGATGTTTTGACTCTAGTGAAACCCTTGAGAACAAAGGGCTTGCGAATAAAATTTAGTTTACGCTTTGAAGTGTATGAAAATTTGGAAGGGCCGCAAAGACAATTTCATTGGGTTTCCGGGATATTGCTGTGGATAGTTACTGTGTTCAGGCTAGCACGCATTCAGCTAAAAATACAAAATCCGCGCATAACATTTTAATAACGTTACAGTTTTAAATTTAGTTCACAGGCACTATCTGACAAGGTTTTGTTATCCCGCGCAGATTGTGGATAACTCTACCAGTTCTCCCGCATCCAGTATTTAACGCGTTCCCAAAGGGTTCCGGGCGTTACCTGCGCAATAATATCGGCAGGCATTTCATCGCTGCGTTCGGCGATATAGCTAAGAAGCCCCGCCGTGGTGGCAAAGGCCGGGCCGCTGACGGCATCGGGAAGCCCCGTCAGGCGAATAGGTTTACCGATACGCACCTGTTTATCCATGACGTAATTGGCAAGATCCTTCATACCCGGCATAAGGCTGGCCCCGCCTGTAAGCACGACTCTGCGGCCCACGGCACTGCCAAGCCCTGCATCCTGCAAGCGGGAGCGGACAAGCTCGAATATCTCCTCCAGACGCGGCTGAATGATCCCCACCAATAACGACCGCGGCACATGGTTCGGGGGGGCAAACGCATCTTCCCCCAGGCGCGGCACATCGATCATCTCCGTCTCATCAAGCCCGCCTGCCATGGCACTGCCATATAATACCTTAATACGTTCGGCGTCATTGATGGCCGCCGTCAGCCCTTTGGCGATATCGCCCGTAACATGCTTGCCGCCGATCGGCACGGCATCCGCATAAAGAAGATTGCGATTGTGGAAAACAGAGAAGGATGTCACCCCGCCGCCAATATCAATCACCGTGCAGCCCAGCTCCATCTCATCATCAACAAGGCTCGCCAGCCCTGCCGCGTAAGACGATGTACAGAAAGCCGAGATATCCAGATGGCTCTTTTCAATACAGCTCGCGATATTACGGAGCGCCAGCATATCGCCGCTGGTCATGTGAATATCCACCCCCAGCGTATGCCCCACCATGCCGCGCGGCTCGGCAATACCGTCATGCCCGTCGATTTTATAGCTGACCGGAATGGTGTGAATAAGCTCGAACGCGCCATCTTCCGGCATATGTTCGAACGCCTCTTCCTGCGCCTTAACAAGGGCACGGCGGATATCGTTATCCGTCACCGGATGACCGGAAATACTGACTTCGGCCTTATGCAGGATTGAACCCGCATGCACGCCGGGCAGATTCACAACAACCTCCCGCAAGGGATAGCCCTTCATGACATCCGCTGCCATATTTTCTGCAGCATGGACAGTCCGGCGAATCACAGCTTCCGCAGCGTTCAGGTCAGTAACGGCACCGTTTTTAACTCCTTCGGACGGCTGATGCCCACGCCCAGCACCTCCAGCGAACCTTCGTCATCCGACACGCGGCCAATCAGGCAGGCTACCTTGCTGCTGCCGATATCCAGCGCGGCAAGAAGAGAGCCTTTGGTAGCGGGCTTGTGATGCTGCATCATATATCGCCTTCACTCTGCTTCTGCCCGTTAAAATTGACATGATAGGTTTTTGTTTCACCGGGCTGAGTCCGCACTACAATACGGCCAGGATCACGCAGGTCAATCTGCGATATGTCCTTACCTAATATTTCTTCCTCCGTTTCCAGCCGTGCCAGCCGCCCGATCGCCAGCCCGGTGTCGTCTTCTGGCAGCTTGATAATAGCACCCTTCCGGGTTTTAAGATTCCAGCGCCGGTCGCCCGTCCAGCTGGCCGCTTCAATTTTTTTCAGCCAATACAGGCTCCGCCTTCAAAAGCCCGACCAGATCACGCGCATGCTCCGGCGCCTTATCACCCGTTACAATTAACAGCTCACCAAAGCTGCTTAAGTTACGGCGTGCAATAACAACACCCTCCTCATCGATCAACGATAATTCTTTATCCTTTGCCACAACGCCAAAGGCTGACGCTCGACCAAATTCACGTAGACGGTATCGGGCCAACGGCGCTCCACTTGTGCGGATTTAATCCATGAAAGTTTTTCAAGGGCCTTATGTGCCGCATCCGGATCGAAAGCCAGCAGGGGCTGACCTTCCTCGATCCCTATTGCATTTAATATGGTGCTGGCATCGGCATAAACGCGCCCTTCCACCGATACGGTTTTCAGGCTAAATCCGGCTTCGGCGCTGGCTTGATAAATTTTCTCGGCAATGACCGCGCGGCTTTCTATCGTCAGAAACACCGCAAACGCACCGCCCATCACCATCAGGATCATCAGACATAAAAACACCACGCGCAGACGCAGGCGAAATGTTTCCTGACGGAGTCTTTTATCCCGCCGGGCTGTCGCCGCCGTTTTACGGGTTCCGGTTTTTTTAGGTTTGGTACGACTCATGAATCTAATTATGGCGTTTGTGCAAACGTGCGTCTACCGGCACAGGGTCAGCGGGGATAGCACGTTTTTTATTTTCAGCAAAAGCCTCTTCCACCAACAGCGTTAGATAATTGGTGAAGAGTACTGGTTTCTCGGCCGCTTCCCACAGGAAATAACCGAACGAGCCGGGGCATGGGTTAACCTCGTTCATCCAGATCTCGCCCGTTTTGGAATTGCCGATGAAATCAATGCGCGGCGCGCCCGTGCCGTCAATCGCATCAAACAGCGTTACGGCCCATTTACGAATATTAGCTTCCGTTTCTTTCGGCAGATCGGGGTTCAATTCGCGGGTGAGGGATAACATACCTTCGGAAATCGCAGCAGAGCTTTTCGTGCCGCCATCCTTCGTGCCGGTTTTACCATTGCCGCCGGACAGATATTTCTGTTTGAAATCAAGCAGCTCCGCCGTTGTTTTCGGGCGCTCGGCAGCCGATGTGCGCATATCGCCAAACAGCTTCGATACCGCCACGTTATATTCCACAAGGTTCTGCACGAACGGCTCCACAATCGCCGCATCGTCATATTGAAACACGGCAGGCAGGCAGGCGATCAGCTCTTCCGCATCCTTCACTTTTGCCACACCGATGGAGCTTCCCAAATGCGAAGGCTTGATAATGGCGGGATAGCCGATATCCTTCATCAGCGCCTCGATCTCTTTTTTCGGGATCAGATAGCCTGATTCAGGGCGCTTTAACACAGTGAACGGCAGGCAGGGAATTCCCAGCGAGCGCAAATAATGCTTGGTCGCCACCTTGTCCATAAACACGGAAGAAGCCAGCGTGCGCATGCCTGTATAGGGAATGCCCGCCACTTCCATCAGGCCTTGCATATTGCCGTCTTCCCCCACCAAACCATGGAAACCGAAGAACGCGGCATCGAACTCATCGGCCACAGCCGAGCCGCCAAAGAGGCCTTTTTTCTTCTTGAGAAGCACACCTTTCTTGCGCCCGGCATCCGCATGCATATCCAGCGTCACTTCCGTGAGCGTGGCTTCAACCGCGCGAGAGGGCAGGTAATTAGCGCGCTCTTTCAGGGCGTCGCCGATAAACCAGCGGCCGTCAGTCGCGATATAAACCGGGAAAGGATCAAATTTCGTGCGATCCAGCGCCTGCAAAGCTTGAAGCGATGTCACCACGCTGACATCATGCTCGGGCGAGCGCCCGCCGTAAATCACTGCAATTCGTTTTTTCATGGGGGTGATTATAGCGCCCCTGTGAAAGAAGTCGAGCCATCGCTTGCAGGCTTTTGCAATGACGACTAAGAAATAAGGTATGGAATTATTCACCCGCACCATCGGCGAAAAAGACTCTCCCGTGATCCTCTGGGCGCATGGCTGGGGCCATAGCCACGAAGCCTTTATGCCGCTGGCCGAATCTTTGGTCCGGCTGGGAAAACACGTGCTGATCGATTTTCCGGGCTTTGGACAATCCCCCAAACCTGATGCCGACTGGGCCACCGAAGATTACGCTGACGCCATGGCGGCATGGATTAAGGAACAAGGTATAGGCCCCGTCATCTGGGTGGGGCATTCCTTCGGCGGGCGTGTGGGCATTCAGCTGGCGGCGCGCCATCCCGATCTAATAAAGGCGATGTGCCTGATTGCCGGGGCGGGCTTAAAACGCAAACGACCCCCGCTTAAAAAAAGCTTATTTTTTGGCTGCGCATAAAGCTTTTCAAATTTTTGAAAAAAACTGATTCCTCTGGGCCTCAATGAAGACTGGCTTAAAAGCAAATTCGGCAGCCGCGATTATAACAACGCCGGGCCGATGCGGAATATTTTGGTAAAAACAATTTCGGAAGACCTGACCCCGCAAGCATCTGAAGTACGATGCCCGCTTATGCTTGTTTATGGAAGGAATGATAACGAAACCCCGCCGGAATTTGGCGAGCGCTATCATAAGCTCGTGCCCGGATCGTCCCTCTTTATTCTGGAGGGGGAAGACCATTATAGTGTACTCTCTCACGGGCGGCATCAGGTCGCCGCACTGTTATCGGAGTTTATAGCCCGCCATGCTTGATATTCTGGCCCTTGTTTTTACGCTGATTGCTTTCGCCGGTTTTACCGCCCGCAGGCTGATAACGTATCTTCATATCTTCCAGCAGGAAGAATATGACGGCCCGCGCTTCCTGCACTGGCTATTCGCCCGCCGCGTGTTCGACAAAAAAGCATCGGCGCTCTTATTCCTGTGCGGTCTGCTCTGGTTCTTCGGCCTACCGTCTTTTATCATAAGCTTTGTAACCGTGATTTCTTTTGTCATGTTCACGGTGATTGAAAAAGACCCCCGAAAGGACTCAAAAAAGAAGCTGGCCATGACCGACCGTGCCAAGCGCGTGTTTTTTGCCTCTCTGGCTTTCTGCCTTCTGCCCATCGGGTTGTTCGTATTAATGCCTATGCCGTGGGTCTGGATTATCGGCGTGCAGGCTGTACCATTCCTGCTGGTGCTGGGGAATCTATCTCTCCAGCCTTATGAAGATGCCGTACAAAACCGTTTCTGGAAAGAAGCGCATGAAAAGCTGATAACGCTCAGCCCCACTGTTATCGGCATTACGGGTTCCTACGGCAAAACATCGGTGAAGCATATCCTCGCTCATATTCTTGCCAGCGCCGCCCCCACGCTCGCCACGCCGGGCAGCGTCAACACGCCGATGGGCATTTCCCGCATCATCCGCGAACAGCTGGATGAGCGGATCAAATATTTCATTGTGGAAATGGGCGCTTACGGCCCCGGCTCCATCGCCCGCCTCTGCAAGCTGGCCCCCCCTAATCACGGTATTATCACGGCGATTGGTCACGCCCATTACGAACGCTTTAAATCACTGGAAGCCGTAGCCGAAACGAAATTTGAGCTGGCGCAATCAGCGCTCTCCCGCGAAGGTAAAGTCATTGCACATGAAAAAACCTTCAAATTCAACACCAGCAGTGATATGCGCACCAATCACCCGGACAGTTTTATAGTCTGCGGGTCGGAAGGCGCTGTTGACCTGAAGGTCGTTGATATCAAACAAAAATCAGACGGGCTGGAAATAAAAACATTATGGGGTGAAAAAAGCAGCACGCTTAAAATCCCTCTCTTCGGTCTGCATCACGGCATGAACGCGGCGATGGCTTATGCGATGGCAGTCACACTGGGGCTGGACCCGGATGATGTGCGCATTGCGCTTAAATCCACCCCGCAAATCCCGCATCGGCTGGAGGTCAAAAAAACCCCGAAAGGATCGCTCATCATTGATGATGCCTATAATTCCAACCCGGCAGGGTTCTATTCCGCACTTGATCTTCTGGATTTCATTGGAGCCAAGAAACGCAGCATTCTCATCACGCCCGGTATTGTCGAGCTGGGCAAGGCGCATGATGAAGTCCACCGTCAGGTGGGTGAATATGCCGCCGGCAAATGCGATATCTGCCTTGTGGTGCAGCCGGACCGCATTCCTACCTTTGTCACAGGCTTTGAAAATGCCGGGCGCCCGGCCCAGCTTTTGAAGGTCGACAGCTTTGATGAAGCCCAGAAATGGCTGGCGGAAAATATGACGCCGGATGATGTGATCCTGCTGGAAAATGACCTGCCGGATTTATATGAGCGCGTGCCGAAGCTATAGCGCCGCACCGATCCTTTTAATCTCCCAATGCAAGCGTAAGTTCAGATGTTCCTGAGCACGGCGTATAAGCTCATCCCCCAAGGCCTCCAGATCAGCGGCCGTGGCACCGCCGGTATTAATCATGAAATTGCAGTGCTGCTCGCTCATCATCGCCCCGCCGATAGTTAGTCCGCGCCCGCCGACTTTCTCCACCACCTGCCACGCGCGCATACCTTCGGGTAAATCCGCCTTGGCAAGATCTTCAGCAGAAGGATTAGCAAAAGTGGAACCGCCCGTTTTCTCACGGATCGGCTGGGTGGCATTACGCTTTTCCTTGATATCGGTAAGGCGCGCTTTCACAACATCATAAGGCTCCGGCACACCGCGCAAAACACAGCTGGTGAGGATGAGACCTTCGGAAAGTTCGGTATGCCGATAGCTCATTTTCAAATCAGCGGGCTTAAAAGTTTGCAGCGTTCCATCCGGCATAAGTCCGGAAGCTTCCACTAAAACATCCTTCACTTCCGCGCCGTAAGCCCCGGCATTCATAGCGAGCGCCCCGCCCACTTTCCCCGGAATGCCTGAGAGAAATTCAAGCCCCCCAATCCCACTTTTAAGCGCCGCAGCGGCGACGGAGCCGTTCAGCGCGCCTGTCTCTACATATAAATCCGTCTCGTTAAGCGCTTCAATTTTGGAGAAGGCTTTATCAGGCTGAATGACCACCCCGCGTATACCGCCATCCCGCACAATTGTGTTGGCAAGCCCCCCTAAAATAGTAATCGGGCCATGCCCCCCGGCTTTTAAGAACGCTTGTAAATCCTCAAGGCTCTCCGGCTGAAAAAAGCATATCAGCCGACCCGCCGCAGCCAAACCAGCTTTTGGCCCCCAGCGGTGCATCCTTGATAAATTTTCCCTTGATCGTCATGGCCTTAAAACTATGCCACGGCTTTCTTGCGCAGCGCCGCGACCTGATCCGGCAGCGCATAAGCCCAGGCCGTGATGTCACCTGCGCCCAAACAAATCACGTAATCGCCCGGTTTGGCTTTTTCTGCCACCAATGCTGCCAGATCCTGCTTTTCAGGTAGCGGCAACGCATCGCGTGGCCGGAAGCACGAATACCGTCCACCAGATGGTCCTTATCCACCCCTTCAATCGGGGGTTCCCCGGCTGTGTAAACATCGGCGATCAGCACGCTGTCAGCATCGTTAAAGCAGGTGCAAAACTCATCGAACAGATCACGCAGGCGCGTGTAGCGGTGCGGCTGGGCAATCGCGATAATCTTGCCGCCTGTCTGGCTGACAACGCTGCGCGCGGTTTTAAGAACTGTCGCAATTTCCACGGGGTGGTGGGCGTAATCATCAATGAAGGTAATGCCGTCCACCTCGCCCGTTTTGGTAAAGCGCCGTTTCACACCGCTGAAGCTCTCCAACCCCTTTTTCATCAAGGCCGCCGGCACACCCAGCTGCTGTGCCACGGCCAGAGCCACCAGAGAATTCTGCACATTATGTTCCCCCGGCGCAGGCAGGAAGACATCTCGCAGCACTTGCTCCTTACCGTCAGCACAGAGCCATGGCGCGAAGGTCACATCAAATTCGGTCCCCTTGACGCCAGGGCGTAAATTCGTGGCGCGCACATCAGCTTGAGGATTAAAGCCGTAAGTAATGACCTTGCGCCCTTCCACGTCCGCCACCAGCTTTTGCACTTCCGGGTGGTCGATGCACAGAACAGCAAAGCCGTAGAAGGGAATATTCTGGATAAATTGCTTGTAGGAAGCCCGGACGTTATCGAAGCTGCCGTAATGGTCCATATGTTCTGGGTCCATATTGGTAACCGCCACGATTTGTGCGGGCAGGCGCGTGAATGTGCCGTCGCTTTCATCGGCCTCCACAACCATCCATTCCCCATCACCCAGACGCACATTCGTGCCATAGGAATTGACGATACCGCCATTCACAACTGTGGGGTCAAGATCGGCGGCTTCCAGCATTTGCCCGACCAGCGATGTCGTTGTCGTTTTGCCGTGCGTCCCGCTGATGGCAAGACCGCGGCGCAAACGCATTAATTCCGCCAGCATTTCCGCCCGGCGAACAATCGGCACCTTGGCAGCGCGCGCCGCCACCACTTCCGGATTATCTTTTTTCACAGCTGTGGAGGTTACAAGCGCAGCGGGGGGATTACCGTCTTTGTCTTTTATATTTGCCGCATCATGACCAATTAGAACACGAATCCCCTTATCTTCCAGCCGCTTGGTATTGTAACTGGCAGCGATGTCGGACCCCTGCACGCTGTAACCCAACGTATGAAGAATCTCGGCAATGCCGCTCATACCGATCCCGCCGATCCCGACAAAATGCAAGGTTCCGGTATCTGCTGGCATGGCTTTCATTGTCTTATCCTTTCTCTCCATCATCTTCGCTGTCATCGTCCTTCCAGCCGCTGGCCAGCTGGGTCACCACATTGCCGAGCTTGCGCGCGGCATCGGGTTTACCGCAGGAACGCGCGGCTTCGGCGGATTTAAACAGGACTTTCGGGTTTTGTAAAAAGGTTTCTACCCGCGCTCGCAAGGTTTCCGGCGAAATCCGGACTCGGTCATCACCCAGGCCCCACCCGCATCGGCCACCGCATCGGCGTTCATTTTTTGCTGCTGATCCTTGTGATAGGGATAGGGAACAAAAAATCGCAGGCCGCCCGGCGGCTGTAATTTCCGCCACCGTGGAAGCACCAGACCGGGCAATCACGAGATGCGCTTTTTTCAGTTCGCCCGCGACATCCTGCACAAATTCATGTAACTCAGCCTTGATCCCGGCCTTTTCATACTGCGCGCGTACCGTATCAATAAATTCCGCGCGGCATTGCTGGACCAGATCAAGCCGCGCCCGGTAATCGGCAGGCAGCGCAGCAAAGGCTTCAGGCAACACATCGCTAAACACTCTGGCCCCCAGCGACCCGCCCATAATCAAGATACGTAATTTACCTTCCGCTTGCGGCACGGGATAAGGCTCCATAAACAATTCTGATATTTCCGGACGCACCGGGTTACCCGTTTCAACAATCCTCGCCCGGTCTATTTCATCAAGCCCAGTGATAGAAGGCATGGAAATCGCAATCCGCGCCGCGCGCCCTGCCAGAAAATGATTAGCCTTGCCGATAATTGCGTTTTGTTCGTGGATTAGCGTCGGCATACCCAGTCTTTGCGCCGCAAACACAGCAGGAACGGAAGGGTATCCCCCAAAACCGACAACCACGGCAGGCTTCAAGCGGCGTACCAGAGCAAAAGCTTTCATAATCCCCAGCACAAGACTGAATACGCCCTTAATCTTGCCCATGAGGCCCGCGCCTGCCGTGCCGGAAGGCAAAACATGTACTGCGATATCACCAAACATATGCGCATATTTTCGTCCGCGCGCATCCGTTGCCAGCTCAACGCGGAAGCCCCGGCGACCTAAATCACGCGCCAGAGCCTGCGCCGGGGTCATATGACCGCCCGTACCGCCGGCACTTAAAAGGATTAAAGGTAAAGCTTCAGAATTCATGATCTAAAATATCTAGCGCCAAATCTTACTTTCTGCCAGCAGAGATTGACGAAACGCTGCCGCGCGATAAACCTGATTTTTTCTGACGCCGGGTCAAGGCCAAAATAATCCCCGCTGAAAGACATACCGCCAGAATGGATGACCCCCCATAACTTATGAATGGTAAAGTCATCCCCTTGGCGGGTAATACGTTAAGGCTGGACCCCATATGCACAAGCGCTTGTAATCCGAACATGGTGAGTAATCCCCCGGCTGCCAACACCGCAAACAGATTTTCACTCCCCTTCAAACGGTAAAACCCCCGAAAAACCACAAAGAAATAAAGTGCCATAAGGATCATGGTGAATATCAAACCCATTTCCTCACCCGCCACGGCAAAAATGAAATCCGCATGCGCGTCCGGCAGGCCCAGCTTGACTGTCCCCTGCCCCGGCCCCACACCAAACAGCCCGCCATTTTGAAAGGCCTCCAGCGATTTTTCCACCTGATAGTTATCACCGCTTTCGGGGTCAAGAAAGCGGTCGATCCGGCTTTTCACGTGATGCAGCCCATGATAGGCACCAAATAAACCGCCCACGCCCAGAACACCCAGCGCAATCAGCAGGCGGAAGGGAAACCCCGCCAGAAAAATCTGCGCCGCCCAGATGGATGTCACAATCACGCTCATCCCCAAATCAGGTTGTAATAATAGCAGCAACAGCGTCAGCCCGTATAACCCCGCCGATATGGCATGCCCCGGAAAATTCACGCCCGTATCGCTCTGCTGCTGCATTTGCAGCGACATGAATTTCGCCGCCAGTATGGCAAAAGCGGGCTTCACAAATTCGCTGGGCTGCAGGGAAAATCCGCCGACATGAATCCAGCGCTGCGCGCCCTTGATTTCGCTACCCGTCAGCAGCACGGCGATCAACGCCACCACACACCCGGCAAACAGCACAACGCCGAGCCGCCAGATATAGCGTTCCGATAACATCGAAACTGCCAGCATCACCGCGACCGATGGTCCCAAAAGAACAATATGCCGCCAGAAGAAATGGTATGAGCCAAGCCCCAAATGCTCCGCCACCGGGGGGCTTGCCGTACTGATCAGCATAATACCAAAGCCCATCAGCACGAAAATAGCGCCAAGCATGGCCCGGTCGACCGTCCACCACCATGCGGCAAGCGTGGAGTTATCCGCCCGTGAAAAAAGGCTCATGCGGAAGCTTCCTCTTCGCTTAAATCTTGCACTAAAGATACGAAGAGATCACCGCGTTCTTCAAAATTATTAAACTGATCATACGATGCACAAGCCGGGGATAGCAAAACAACGCCCGCGCCGCCCGGCTGACCACGTTCCCCCTGCGCCATATGATGGCTTTCCTTGACGGCCATATCCATGGTCTCGCTGAGCGTGTAGGGAATACCATGATTGTCCAGCCATTTTGCAAGAATATCGGTATATTTCCCGATCAGGAAAGCATGACGAATACGCTCAGCATAACGCTCTAACCCTTCCAAACCGCCATCCTTGGGCTTGCCGCCAACGATCCAGTAAATATTCCGGTATGACATCAAAGCCTTGGCAGAGGCTTCCGCGTTCGTGGCCTTGCTGTCATTGATGTAAGCAACACCCTTGATAATTCGTACCGGAAACTGGCGGTGCGGCAGACCGGGATAGGTTTTGATGGCAGCCATGATATCGGCAGCCTCCAGCCCCTCCAGCCGAGCCGCGGCGTAGGCGCAGGCCGCGTTCTGCATATTATGCAGACCGTGCAGCGTAATGATATTGTTGAGGGAGCCAATCTCCACCGCGCCCGTGCCGGCAGTATCATCAAACAAAACGCCGCCCTGCACATACACCCCGCCCGGAGCTTCACGCTCCACCGAAACCGGGATCAGCTTCTTGTTGTCGATGCTTTTCAGGCGCTCATATATCTTGCGGCCGAAATCATCATCCACGCCGATAATCGCCGCGCCGCCGGGTTTTGCAAAAATACGCTCCTTAATCGCGGCGTAGTTTTCAACCGAGCCGTGACGGTCGATATGATCAGGCGTGATATTCAGCAATATCCCCGTATCCGGCGCGAAGCCGGGGCAAAGATCAATCTGGAACGAGGAAAGCTCCAGTACAAACGGGCTGTCTTTCGGCGGCATTTTAATATTAAAAACGGCCTCACCAATATTTCCTCCCACGGAAGGCCTCTTGCCACATTCCGTCAAAACATGCGTAATCAGCGCCGTGGTGGTGGATTTCCCATTCGTGCCCGTAATGCCGATGACGCGGCGCTCATGCCCCAAACGGTGTAATAGCTCGATGTCAGAGAGTATTTCCACCCCGGCAGCCTTGGCGGCATTGACTACCGGATGCGGTTCCGGATGCGTCAGCGGCACGCCGGGTGCCAGCACAAGGCAGGTACATTTGGCCAGCATCTCTTCGGTAAGCTCCTTCGCGGTGCCCCCGCTTTTTTAGCTTCCGCCACACTGTCCGGATTATCATCGTATGCGAATACTTTCGCCCCAGCCTTACAAAGCGCCGCCACAACAGACAGCCCCGATTTCCCGAGGCCAAATACAGCCACGGGTTTACCGTCCAATGCGGGAATCAGCGGTTTCGCATCAATCATGGTAATTATCTAGCATGGAATGTTATATGCGCCAAGGCGCATCGACTAGCGCAGCTTCAACGTGCTGAGGCCAATCAACGCCAGCACCACCGCGATAATCCAGAAGCGGATCACGATGGTGGGTTCGCTCCAGCCCTTTTTCTCAAAATGGTGGTGAATGGGGGCCATGGCAAACATGCGCTTGCCAGTCAGTTTGAAGGATGCCACCTGCAAAATCACCGATACAGCCTCCATCACGAATAACCCGCCGATGATAGCCAACACCAGTTCGTGCTTCGTCATAATGGCGATAGCAGCCAAAACCCCGCCCATGGCAAGAGATCCCGTATCGCCCATAAAAATCGCTGCCGGCGGGGCGTTATACCAGAGGAACCCCATGGAACCGCCGATCAGCGCGCCGCATAAAACGGCAAGCTCGCCCGTCCCCGGCACGAAGGGGATGTGAAGATAAGCCGCAAAATCCGCGCGGCCCACCAGATAAGCAATAAGACCAAAACTGGCGGCACAAATCGCTACGGGAACGATGGCAAGCCCGTCCAGACCGTCCGTTAAATTTACGGCGTTGGACGCCCCGATCAGAACGAATAAAACCCACGGGATAAAGAACCAGCTTAGGTAAATGAAGAAATGCTTGAAGAAGGGAATAGCCACATGCATGTGCAGATGTTCAGGCATGGAAGCGATAATCCCCAGCGCCGCCACCGTGCCGATCAACAGTTGAAACAGGATTTTTTTGCGCCCCGACAGTCCCTTGGAATTCTTTTTGGTAAGCTTCAAATAATCATCCGCAAAGCCGATCATGCCGTACCCCACCATCACCAGCATGGCGATCCAGACCAGCGGGTTGGCAAGATCAGCCCAAAGCAAGGTCGAAACACTAACCGATAACAAAATCATAAGCCCGCCCATCGTTGGCGTGCCCGCCTTCGCGGCATGGGCCTCTTCCAGATAAGCGCGGATATTGCTGGCCCCGGCCTGCTTGGATTTAAGCCATAAAATCAGGCGCGGCGCGATCAGAAAACACAAGATAAGGGACGTAACAATCGCCCCGCCCGTGCGGAACGTTAAATACCGGAACAGGTTGAAGAAGATGAAATCTTCAGCAAGGGGGCTCAGCAGATTATAGAGCATATTTCCGGTATGTCCTTTCGTTGATCACACGCAAAGTTTCAAGGATTTGCCCCCCCTGACCGCGCTGACCGCGCTTAAAGACGATAAAATCGCCGGGTTGCAGCACTTCGGGGGCAATATGCTCAACTTTAGAAGTTTTATAAAAATCAGCAAGGACTTTGTGCAAATGCGGAATATGCATGGCAAAACGCCCGGTATAGATCAGGTTTACCCCGCCCAGACGCGGCGGCACAAAACGGCGTGGTTCCATCAGATATTCCGTCTCCAGGATCAAAAATTCCGGATCACACAGCACAGCGCTCTGACGCCCCCGCCCGTCATCAACGATCGATTTCACCATAAACACAGCCGCCTTCGGATCAGGCCGTGCTGCCACGCTGACAGTCACGCTCGGCAACTTCAAATTCGTCCAGTGTGAACGGTTGTACATATTCATTTTACAGCTCCTCTAGTGCTTTTTGAGATTCGGAGACATCATCGAATGGCTCCGTATGGTCTTTGAAAATCTGGCCCTGCTCATGGCCCTTACCGGCGATGATCAACACATCGCCCGCTTGCAGAATTTTTACGGCATGGCGAATGGCTTCACGCCGCCCGCCCACTTCCTCATAATCTCCATGGCAACCCGCCAGCACATCAGCGCGGATGGCGGCAGGATCTTCCGAACGAGGGTTATCATCCGTCACAATCACATGATCAGCCAGATCACACGCGGCCTTGCCCATCACCGGGCGCTTGCCTTTATCGCGGTCACCGCCGCACCCCATCAGGCAGATAAGTTTGCCTTCGGTATGCGGACGCGCTGCTTTTAATACGTTTTCGAGAGCATCCGGCGTATGGGCATAATCCACATACACTCCCGCACCAGCAGGATGCCCGCCCACGCCTTGCATGCGCCCCGGCACACCCTTGATGAATTTGAGGGCAGAGATAGCGGCTTCTTCCGGTGCCATCGCAATACCCACCGCGCAAAGGGCGTTATAAAGCTGGAACGCGCCAATCAGCGGCAGCGTGAAATCATGCTGATGACCGAACAGCTTCAGCGATACCGCCAGCCCTTCCGCCACCGGGTTCATCTCCAGAATTTGCAACTCCGCCCCATTGTGGCCATACGACATAACCTGCCGCCCGGCTTTCAGGGCCGCCGTGCTGAATTCATCGAATTCAGGCACATCGGCGTTCAAAACAGCCAAGCCGTTTTCTTCCAGAACTTCCGTGAACAGGCGCAGCTTGGCAGCTTTATAGGCCTCCATAGTGCCGTGGTAGTCCAGATGATCACGCGTAAGGTTCGTAAAACCGGCAGCTTTCAGGTTAACACCATCAAGGCGATGCTGATCAAGCCCGTGGCTGGAAGCTTCCATTACGGCGCGATTTACGCCCGCATCAGACAATTCCGCCAGCAATTCGTGCAGCGCCGCCGGATCGGGCGTGGTATGCGTACCCTCTTTATCCAATCCCGCGCCATGCACACCGAGAGTACCAATACTCACAGCCTTTTGTCCCAAAGCTTCCCAGATCTGCTGGGTGAAGACAGCAGTGGATGTCTTCCCGTTCGTGCCCGTCACAGCCACCATAGTTTCAGGCTGCGCGCCATAAAATTCAGCCGCCAGCAGGGCAAACTCCCGGCGCGGGTTGTCAACTTGAACCAAGGGAACAGATATATCCGCTGCGGTGATATCCTTGCCCGCCAGAATACAAGATGCGCCGTTCTTAATAGCATCCGCAATAAACGCAGCACCATCAGCCTTCGCACCCGGTAGCGCCGCAAACAGGAAGCCCTGCTTTACCTTACGGCTATCGCTTGTTAAGCCTTTCAGGGACCGCACCTCAATCATGATGCCCCCCTTCCGTGCTGATATACTGCCTTAAATCAGACGTAAAATTCTTTGAAGTTTCAAGGCTCTGGACGGGGGGTATATTCAAGATGCCCGCCATAGCTTCCACTGTGCGCGCCACAGCCGGGGCCGCCACCCAGCCCGCCGTGGCATAGCCATAGCTTTGCTTGTTGCCCTTGGGTTCATCCACCATGATGAAAACCAGATATTGCGGATCAGACATCGGGAATACGCCGGTGAAAGAAGAAATTAGAGCATTTTTATCATATTTGCCGTTCACGGGTTTTTCCGCCGTACCGGTTTTCCCGCCCAGCTCATACCCCGGAACATCGGCTTTTTCACCCGTTCCATCCGTCACCACAAGACGCATCAGCTCACGCATTTCACGGGATGTTTCCTCAGAAATCACACGCATACCTTTGGTTTGCGCACTGTCTTTTTGCATCAAAAGCTGCGGGCGCACGGCCGTGCCGCCATTCACAATCGCTGCCACAGCTGTTGCTGCCTGCAAGGGCGTAGTGGAAAGACCGTGCCCATAAGCCGCGGTCAGCGTGTTAATATCCCGCCACGGGCTGGGAACCAACGGGTGCCCCACTTCCTTCACGGCAATATCAAGCGGATCCAGCAACCCCAGATCGCGGTAAAATTCCTGCAAGCCTTCAGACCCCACAGCCTCGCCCATTTTCGCGGAACCAATATTGGAGGAATACATAAACACTTCCGGCACACTCATAATACGGTTCTGCGCGTGATAATCGCTGATCTTGAATCGCCCGGCCTTTAAGGGTTCCCGTGCATCGAAGGTGGCTTTCATACCGCGCGGGTCTTTATCAAGGAACGCCGCGGTGGAAAATATCTTGAACATGGAGCCCAGCTCGTACACACCCAGAGTCAGGCGGTTAAACCGCTGATCAACCGAGGCATTCCCGGCATCATGCGGGTTAAAGGCAGGCAACGAGACACCGGCCAGAACCTCGCCCGTATGAATATCCAGTATGACACCCACCCCGGCCTTGGCAGAAAATTCGCTGATGGCACGGCCCGTTTCACGCTCCAGCACGCGCTGCAAACGCACATCCATCGCCAGCGTAACATCTTTCCCTTCCGACAAGGGAGCGGACAGCCCGCGCTCCACCCCCGCCAGACCATGCGAGTCAATATCACTATAGCCCACCAGCTGCCCGCCCAGCCCGCCTTGCGGGTAGATACGGCGGCTGGCGTCATGAAACACCAGACCCGGCTGACCCAACTTAAGCACTTCCGCTTGCTGCGCCGGGGTAATGTTACGGGCCACCCATGCAAAACGGCGGTTTTTGGCGGCAAGCATTTCTTGCAGATCAGCCTTATCCAGATCGGAAAATATCTTCACAAGCCCCGCCGTCACGGCCTGCGGATCAAGAATTAACGAAGGATCAACCGACAAGGATACCATTGACAAAGATGCCGCCAGCACAAGTCCGTTACGATCCAGAACCTTGCCACGTAAACGCTTGTCATCAACTTCCGAAACGGCCGGCTTGGGAGCCGGCATCGTTACGGCATAAGATGGTGTAAAGCCATCATAAACCTGCACCACCGATAGATCAAACGCCCGCGCCGCCATCAGGATATAAGCCAGCCCAAAGAATCCGCTCATCAGCACCATGCGTCCGCGCGCACGATCCAGATGCACACTGCGCCCGCCCTGCAATGTAATACGGCTTGAGTGGAAAAGACGGATATTACTCAGCATCGCGCCCCCCTTCCGCCTGGAATACTGCAGGGCGGATCGATGGCACAGGCACAGCCGGCTGATTAAGCGGCGGAATATCGGACACCGTATCCACCATCACGCGGGAATTGACAGCAGGCGGCACAAGATCAAGATGTTCTTTCGCCAACGCCTCCAGCCGCTCCGGAGAATTCAGGTACGACCATTCGCCCTCAAGAACATCAATACGGGCCTGCTCGCGGGCGATCTCGCGCCCCACCTGCTTCAGCTCATGACGCGCCTTTTGCACGTGCTGACTGACATATAAAAGCGCCCAACCGCTTAAACCCACAGCCGCAAACACACAGATATAACGAATAATCAGGGGCTTTATCATGCAGCACCCCCCACATACTCAACAGCCCGCAGCCGCGCCGAACGCGCGCGCGGATTGAGCGATACTTCTTCATCGCCGGGGTTTACCGCCTTCTTGGTAACCAGCTTGAACAAAACATCTTCCTCAGGCGCATCCGCCGGCAAGTACCGCGATACACTTTCCTGCCGCCCGGCATATTTGCGGAAAGCATCTTTTACAATACCGTCTTCCAGCGAATGGAAGGTCACGATAACGGCGCGCCCAGCATCTTTCAGCATATCCGGCAACGCTTCCAAAGCACGCTCCAACTCGCCCAGCTCGTCATTTACCGCGATACGCAGCGCCTGAAACGTGCGCGTGGCGGGATCGCTTTTATCCTTGGGCGATTTATGCACAATGCCCCGCACCAGATCCGCCAGATCAAGCGTGGTTTCAAAGGGGCTTTCCGCCCGGCGCAGCACGATAGCCTTGGCGATGCGGCGCGACAAGCGCTCCTCGCCATACTTATAAATAATATTGGCCAGATCTTCCTCGCGGGTGGAATTCACAAGATCCGCCGCGCTTTGACCGGAGGCATTATCCATCCGCATATCGAGCGGCCCATCGAAACGGAACGAAAAGCCCCGCCCCGGCTGGTCGATCTGCATGGAAGAAACGCCGAGATCAAGCACCACGCCGTCAACACGGGAATAACCCGCCGCATCCAGCAATTCCCGCATATCGCCAAAACAGCCGCGCAGAAACACAAAGCGCACACCATATTCACCGCGCAACACTTCCGCCCGCGCCACAGCCTCCGGATCACGGTCAATCGCGATTACAATACAATCAGCTTTATCCAGAATGGCGCGCGTATAGCCGCCCGCCCCGAATGTGCCGTCCACATAAACACCGCCGTCACGAGGCTGGAGATATTCCAGAACCTCGCCCAACATGACGGGGGCGTGTGGAGCCTTGATGGCGCTGCGTGACATTTCCGATTCGATACGATTCGTATTGATGAAAAAAAGATAATAGATTCAGAATAGTTGAAAAGATTCGCTAAAGGCTTTTACGAACCTTGATATCCAACACTTATCACGCCGTGCGAATCGGGGTCAAGAAACGCCCAAGACCTTAGATTCAGTTATACACAGGTAAATAAAAAAACCTGCAAAAACCGCAGAAAAGAAAGAAAATCCACAAGACCTGTAAGCCGGGTTTTGTCCTTTGTTGCCAAAGGGGTGACCATTCATCTGGGATCGCCCTTACGGACGACCTCAAGCACCCTACCCGGACCACTAGCCGGGAACAGCTTCCTACTCCGAAAAGTAAGGCGTGGCCCCTATTTGGGTTTGCTTCATACAGCGGGGTTTACAATGCCGGCATTCGTTACCGAAGCCGCGGTGCGCTCTTACCGCACCTTTTCACCCTTACTCGTCTATTCAAAGCCCGCAGCCGCATGGCAAGCCATGCGTCGGGTTTTGAAACTATGTGACAAGCGGTTTGTTTTCTGTTGCACTTTCCGTCGGATCACTCCGCCCGGGCGTTACCCGGCGCCGCTTTTCCCTTAAAGCCCGGACTTTCCTCCCCGCTTGCGCAGAGCGGTCACCCGGTCTTGTGGAG
>JAJOJU010000026.1 GCA_021208265.1 Alphaproteobacteria bacterium
TGCATCCGCCGCTTTGCCCGTGACTTCGATGAAATAACCCAGCACGTGTTATGCGTGATTTTCAGCTTATCGATTTTGGTGTCTTGCTGATAACGCGCCTGAAGGCCTGCAATCAGGCGCTTGCTCTCGGATTTCATGAGGCGCAGCTCATCGAGGCGCGGGTGATAGCCCTCGCGGATGAAGCCGCCATCGCGGGCGAGATAGGGCGCGGTGTCAGAGAGCGCGCTGCGCAAATGATCTACGTAGTTCGCGGCTTCATGCTTTTGGCTTAAGGGGCCGAGAATATCGGAAAGAACCGTTGCTGCGTCCTTATGCATCTGCAATGCGCCTAAAATGACCTCCGCTTGCATCAGTCCATCGCGGATCATGATGAGATCACGGGGGGAGCCCCGCCCGGCGGTGAGGCGGCCCAAGGCGCGTTCCATGTCAGGCACGGTGCGGAGCAGGTCACGCAAATCGGCCCGCAGATCAGGTTCATCGCGGAAGAGGGATATGCGGGTGAGGCGCATTTCAATAAGGGGCGCATCAGTAGCAGGGGATGATATCCATGCGCCCAAAAGCCGCGCTCCCGCTGCGGTGAGCGTTTCATCCATGCAATCCAGCAATGATCCTTTGCGGCTGCCGGTGGTGAGGCTTTGGGTGAGTTCGAGCGAGCGGCGGGTCGCGGCATCAATGCCCATGACCCCGCTTTGCGCCGCCTGATGCGGCTTAGCGAGATAGGGGATTTTGCCGACTTGTGTGCGCTCGATATAATCAATCAGCGCCCCGGCGGCAGCGACTTCCGCGCGCGAAAAAGCCCCGAAGCCTTCCAGCGTGCCCACGCCAAACAGTGTTTCCAAGCGCTTGCGGCCATTATCGCTGTTGAACAGGCTGGATGGCTGGCGGGTGAGGCGGAGGGGTGTTTCAAGCTCAAACGTATCGGGGAGCAGCGTTTCAGCGGGGTTCAGGGCTTCCAGCGCACTTGTGACATCCTTCTCGGCAATGGCCTGCACATGGAAGCTGCCGGTAGAAAGATCGGCATAGGCAAGGCCCATCTGCCCGCCTGCTTCGGCGAGCGCGGCGAGGTAGTTGGAGGAACGGGCATCCAGCAGGTGATCCTCGGTCAAGGTGCCGGGTGTTACAATGCGTACGACTTCGCGGCGGACAAGGGCCTTGGAAGCGGGCTTACCTTCACGCTTGGCGCGTTCTTTGGCTTCATCGGGCGTTTCCAGCTGATCGCAAATCGCAACCTTGTGGCCAGCCTGAATGAGCTTGGCGAGATACGGCTCGCAGGCATGAAACGGCACGCCGCACATCGGGATTTCCTCACCATCCGTTTTGCCGCGGCGGGTTAAGGTGATATCCAGCACGCGGGAGGCCACCTCGGCATCGGCAAAAAACAGCTCGTAAAAATCACCCATGCGGTAGAAAAGCAGGCAATCCGGGTGTGCTTCCTTCACGGCCAGATATTGCGCCATCATGGGCGTGTGGCCCTGGGCGATGAAATCATCGGGGGTTTTGATGGCTGCGGCTTGAGTCATGGGAATTAACGCACTCCCGTTGACCCAAAGCCGCCGGCGCCGCGCGCCGTATCATCAAGGCTTTCTACGCTTTCCCATCGTACGGTTTCATGGCGGGCGATGACCATTTGCGCGATGCGCATGCCGCGCTCGATCACAAAATCTTCGGATGACAAGTTCACAAGGCCCACTTTGATTTCGCCGCGGTAATCGGCATCGATCGTGCCGGGGCTGTTAATCACGGTGATGCCGCTTTTAATGGCAAGGCCGGAACGGGGACGGATTTGCGCTTCAAACCCTTGGGGGAGGGCGATGGAGAGGCCTGTTTCAATCACGGCGCGCGCCAGCGGTTTTAAGGTAACGGGCGCGGCAATCGCGGCTGTTAAGTCCATCCCGGCGGATTGTTCTGTGGCGTAAGCCGGCAGATCCAGCCCTTCCGCGTGCGGCAGTTTAAGCAGGGAAATCGTTAGCGAGTTTTGGTTGCTGCTCGTTGTTTTGGTCTGGTGCATGGTTCTGGCTTTCCTTTTCCGCTATATGCCGGATGATTTTGGCAACGAGAGCTTCAGCCAGAGCGGCTTTGCTGTGCGTTCCCCAATCTTCCTGCGTGTTATGAGAAAGCCAGAATACATGATTCTCCTCACCGCCAAAGGCATTTTCGGCAACGTTATTGGCGAGTATCCAATCGCAGCCCTTGGTGTTCAGTTTTTTGGTCGCATTGGCGATCAGGTTTTCGGTTTCTGCTGCGAAGCCGACCACGAGCGCCGGGCGGTTTTTGTGGTTGGATATGGTTTTCAGGATATCCGGATTTTCCTTGAGCGTCAGCACGGGCGGCCCGGCATCAGCGGTTTTCTTGATTTTCTGTGTGGCGGCGTTTTTCCGGCCCCCAGTCGCTCACCGCGGCGGCGCAAATGGCGATGTTGGCGGCGGGCAGGGCGGCTTCACACGCAGCCAGCATTTCTGACGCCGTTTCAATGTGAATGGTTTTAACACCCGCAGGATCAGGAATGTTCACGGGCCGGAGACAAGCGTGACATCCGCTCCGGCTTTATGAAGCGCAGCGGCGATGGCGTGGCCTTGCTTGCCCGATGAGCGGTTGCCGATAAAGCGCACCGGATCAAGCGGCTCGAAAGTGGGGCCTGACGTTACAAGGATGTTATAGCCCGCGAGGGGGCGCTCAAAAAAAAAGCCTTTCGCCGCATCCAGAATGGCTTGTGGTTCCACCATGCGGCCGGGGCCATGTTCACCGCAGGCCATATCGCCGATATCGGGGCCGAGGAGGGTAAGGCCGCGCTTCTTCAAGGTGGCGACATTGGCCTGCGTGGCCTTGTTTTCCCACATGCGGTGGTTCATGGCCGGGGCGAGCAGGATGGGAGTATCCTCATCCGTGGCGAGCAACGTGGTGGAGGCGAGATCGTTGGCGAGGCCATGCGCCATTTTCGCCATGAAATCAGCGCTGGCGGGGGCGATGATGATAAGATCAGCCTCGCGCGTGAGGCGGATATGGCCCATTTCGGCTTCATCCTTCAAGGAGAAAAGATCAGTGTAAACCGGGTGTTCGCACAGGGCGGAAACGCTCATGGGCGTAACGAACTCCTCGCCGCTTTTGGTCAGGATGCAGCGCACCTTCGCGCCGTCTTTCCTCAGCAGGCGGATAAGCTCCAGCGCCTTATAGGCCGCAATACCGCCTGTTATCACCAGAAGTATCGATTTATCTTGTATAGTCATTCCCATTTATTCCCGGACAGCGTTATTTCGCTCCTCACGTACCGAAACGTACGCTTCGTCGCTCATGCCTTGTCCAAAAATAAAGCGGAACGACTATATCTTACTCATATATTGATCTTTGCCTCAAAAAGCAAAAGCCCTGCTAATTTGCAGGGCTTCACTATAAGCTTTTGGAAAAGCGTTACGCAATATTAATGCGCGTGCTCTTCTGTGTGCTCTTCCGTCGCTTCTTCAGCGGCGTCAACAGCAGCATCGGCTTCAGCAGCAGCGTCAGTTGCTTCTTCAGCGGCTTCCGTTGCTTCCACAGCAGCGTCTGTTGCGGCGTCAGCAGCAACGGCAGCATCTTCAGCAGCGTCTTCTGCTACCGTAGCGGCATCAGTTGCTTCTTCAGCAGCAGCTTCTGCGCCTTCAACAGCGTCTTGAGTAACGGCTTCAACATCGCCTGTTGTCTCCATAACGCTTTCTTCACCGGCTGCCGGAGCGATAGAACCCAGCTGGGCTTCTGTTTTGGCATCCATGTTTTCATAGATGGAAAAAACAGCGATCAGACCTGCTACCAGGACGATACCGGAATACATAATAGATTTCGTAAAGTTGCTCATTCGTTTAAAACCTCTTGTTTGTCATTTTGGTTTTTATTTTTCATATAACAAAAACCAGCATTCGACGTACAATGCCCTTTGTTATAAAAAATGTCAATACAATTTTATATCTTAGGGATAATTATTTACATAAATGTAGCATTAAGTGTTTGAAAGTCAAAGGCGGACACCGCTATGTATGCAGGCTATACCCCCGGTCAGGTTGGAATATTCCGCCCACTCGAATCCCGCGGCTTCCATGCGTTTTACCAGCGCCCGCTGGCTGGGGAACTTGCGGATGCTCTCCACCAGATATTGATAGCTTTCACGGTCTTTGGCGACAATTTCACCGATCTTGGGTATGACATTATATGAGTAGGCATCATAGGCCTTGGCAAGTAGCGGCATGCGCACATGGCTGAATTCAAGGCAGAAAAAGCGGCCGCCGGGTTTCAGTACGCGCCGCGCTTCCATGAGAGCATTGTCGATATGCGTAACATTCCTGAGGCCGAAGGAAATTGTATAGACATCAAAGCTGTTATCCGGAAAGGGCAGGGATTCGGCATTCCCCGTCACCCAATCAAATCCGTTCAACCAGCCCTTGTTAATGGCGCGGTCGCGCCCCACTTCCAGCATGTTATAGGTAAGATCGCAGAGTGTAATATGGGCGCCATCGCCTGCTTTGCGGCGGATGCGGAAGGCAATATCGCCGGTGCCGCCGGCGACATCCAGATATTTAAGACCCGGACGGGGGCGGATGCGGCGGACAAAAGAGTCCTTCCACAAGCGGTGAACGCCGCCTGACATCAAATCATTCATGATGTCATAGTTACGCGCAACGCCCTCAAAGACGCCGTGAACTTTACTGGTCTTTTCTTCAGGTGTAACAGGCTGCTCGCCGAACCATTGGCTTTCGGGATTTTGGATCATACCCCTTTATTTAGCCTGCCTGTCGGGCTAAGTCGAGGGGGTTATTCCCCAATGCATATCCTCAATTTATGACTACGGGCCGTTTGGTCCGAAAGGTGTTGCTGTCGATGTCGGTTGATTATCCGGCCGTTCTTCCGGTGGCGGAGGAGGCAGAGGCTCAAGTTCCTTAATCCTGTCTACTTCTGTGCTGGCGAAATCATTGGGGTGTTTTATGGTGTTTACGGCCAGATCGGTACTCTGAAGGACTTCAAGAACTTTGTTGATATCTGCCAAAGTTTCTGCACCGGATGCTAGTTTCTCTTTAATTTCGTCCCTGCTCATATCTACGGCGTTCGGCGCGCGTGCAGCCAGTTCTTGCATGGTGCGAGTATGCTCCATACCTTTTGTTATGATTTGTGCAAGTTGAGAGAGATCTTCGCCGGTTACAAACATTCGGCCTTCTTGGCCCATTGTAGGCTGTATCAGCTCAGCCACTGCCACGGGTTCATTGGTGCCCTCTTCCCTTGCATAGCCTAATATTCTTAGGTCCAACGCTCTTATTTCCATTACCATAGCTCAGGTCTTTGCTCTTTATTCAGGTTACATATCAAAGGTAAGCGATAATTATTAACATAATGTTATGGGTGTAAATTCCCCATGACCCTGTTTTCAAATCACGCTATAAACACCCCATGAGTCTTATCAAAGCTATGGCGACCGTTGCCGGAATGACGGCGATTTCCCGTGTTACGGGTTTCGTGCGGGATATCTTTACCGCTGCGATACTGGGCGCCGGGCCGGTGGCGGATGCGTTTTTCGTGGCTTTAAAGCTGCCCAATTTCTTCCGGCGGGTAACGGCGGAAGGGGCGTTTAGTGTTTCCTTCGTACCGCTTTATTCCAAGAAGCTGGAGGTCAAGGGGGTGGAGGCTGCCGACAGCTTTGCCTCCAACGTCTTTATGGTGATGCTGGCGGCTTTGAGCCTGTTCACTGTTCTATGCATCGCCGCGATGCCTTTCATATTATATGTGATCGCGCCGGGGTTTCATGATGATCCGCTGCGGTATGATCTGGCGCTGGAGCTGACGCGGATTACCTTTCCTTATTTACTGCTTATGTCACTATCATCGCTGGTGGGCGGGGTATTGAACGCGCATGACCGCTTCGGGCCGTTTGCCTTTGCCCCGGTGTTGTTTAACCTCTGCCTGATTGCTTCGCTGTTGCTCTCTGATTTTGCGGAAACGGTGGGGCATGCTATGTCGTGGGGGATTTTAATCTCCGGGTTTTTGCAGCTTTTCTGGCTGTTGGCTTGCGCGAAGCGTTCCAATTTCCGGCTCGCATGGACGCGTCCGCGTATGACGGCCGACACCAAAAAGATGCTCAAGCTTATGGGGCCGGGGGTTGTTGGTGCCGGGGTGATGCAGATTAATTTGTTTGTTGACCTGATTATCGCCTCCTTCCTGGCGAGCGGTTCTATCTCCTACCTTTATTACGCCGACCGTTTAAACCAGTTGCCGCTGGGAACAGTGGGGATTGCCGTGGGCACGGCTTTGTTACCGCTTCTTTCCAGGGCGCTCGCAGGCGGGCGGATGGACGAAGCGCGGGGGCTGTTCAACCGCGCACTGGAATATTGTTTCCTGCTGGCCCTTCCGGCGGCGGCGGCGTTGGCTGTTATTCCGCTGCCAATTATAAGCGTGCTATTTGAACGCGGTGAATTTACATCCGCCGATGCCGTTATAACAGCCAGTGTTTTGGCCGGGTACGCAGTGGGGCTTCCCGCCTATATCGCCGTGAAGATCTTTTCCACCATTCACTGGGCCCGGCATGATACGGCCACCCCGGTTAAAATTGCGATTGCGGGGACGATTGCCAATATTGTGCTGTGCCTTGCCTTTATCCCGTTTATGGGGGTGGCAGGTATTGCACTGGCAACCGGGCTAACGGGCTGGCTGCAATTCGGGCAGCATCTTTATGCGCTTAAAAAAGTGGAGGCCGCCCGGTTCGATACGCAGTTCAAGATAAATACTGCCAAAATTCTGGGCGCCGTGGCGGCGATGGCGGTTGCTTTGTTTGGGTTGCATCATCTGGTGGCGGGGATGTTAACCGGGCCAGAACTGCACAAGCTGATCGCGCTGGCCATTCTGGTGGGCGGCGGCGGGGCGGTTTATGGCGCTATCATCCTCTTGACGGGGGTGGTGAAAATAAGTGAAGTATGGGCCTTCGTTAAAAACGGCATGAAAAGAAAAACAAAGAAGGCTTAGTTATGAAACGCATTCTCTCCGGCATTCAGCCCACCAACCGCCTGCACCTCGGTAATTACCTCGGCGCCATGCGGAACTGGGTGAAGTTGCAGAACGAGCCCGGCGCGGAATGCCTTTATATGATTGCCGATCTGCACGCGATTACCGTGCCGCAGGACCCCGAAAGCCTGACACGCTCTACGCGTGAAACGGCAGCGGCTTATATCGCGGCGGGGATTGATCCTTCGCGCAGCATTATTTTCGTACAATCAGCTGTGCCCGCGCATTCACAGCTGATGTGGCTCCTTGCCACCATGGCGCAGCTGGGCAAGCTGGAGCGCATGACCCAGTTCAAGGATAAAGCAGGTAAGAATGCGGAGCGTGCGGGTCTGGGTTTGTTCGCCTATCCCGTGCTGATGGCGGCGGATATTCTGGTGTATCAGGCTACCCATGTGCCGGTGGGAGAGGATCAGAAGCAGCATCTGGAACTCGCCCGTGAAATCGCCGCCACATTCAATACACGCTATAAGACGGATTTCCTGATCCAGCCCGAACCTGTGATCACAGGCCCGGCACCGCGTGTGATGAGCCTGCGCGATGGAACACAGAAAATGAGCAAATCCGCCGAAAGTGATATGACGCGGATTAACCTGACCGATGATGCCGATGCCATCGCCCAGAAAATACGCAAGGCCAAAACAGATGCGGAGCCCTTGCCCGAGAGCGAAAAGGGGCTTGAAAACCGCCCGGAAGCTAAAAATCTGGTGACAATTTATGCCGCGCTGGCGGACATATCACGGCAAGACGTTCTCAATGATTTTGCCGGAAAGCAGTTTAGTGAGTTTAAACCGGCGTTGTCTGATCTTGCGGTTTCGCAGATCGCCCCCATTGCAGCCCGTATGCAGGAATTAATGACGGATGTAAGCGAAATTGACGCTTTGCTGGCAAATGCCAATGACCGTGCCAATAACTATGCCATCCCTGTGCTGTCCGAAGTGGAGCGCATTATGGGGATCTGGAAATAAAATCTTGCGTTATTGTGGCAAATTCGCTAATTTATTTTTCCATAATATAAAACATTGAGCAGGAGTTGATATGGCAGCGCAGGCCTATACCAATGAATTTAATATTGTAAATCTTATGGCGCAGGATGAGCAGGGGCAACCGGGGCCGCTCAGAGTGCTTGCCTTTGAAGGGCCGGATGAGGAAGAAGCCCCGGAAATCGGTGTTATTCAGGCCTATGCCGCCGATCAGGACAAGCCGGGTACAACCCTTGTTTTCGTTATCTTTAATGGCGGGCTTCAGAAATATGGTCGCTTGAATTTATCCTTTGAAGAATTTGACCGCCTGATCAATGAAGATGGATGTCTGGATATGACTGATATCGGGTGGGAAGATGTAAAAATAACGCCGCGTAACAAACATTTCGGCGAGCTTGTCGGAATGGCCCGCAGGGAGCTGTCTCAGATATCAGCATTTCTGCATGCGGCACCCGCGGGCGTGAATTAACGACCTCTTAACCTTTTCCGGTGCAAGATAGAGCTAAGTGTGGCATACTGCCATTAAGGTCTTTAGCTAACTCTCGGCTCTATCACTATGTTTTTCAAAAAGAAATGGATTTTGTTGGCTGTTGTTGCGTGGGGGGTTTCCTCCTCTCCGGCGCAGGCCGACCTGTTTTATTTGCAGGACCCCGTATCGAAATTAAGTGTGGCTTACCCTGATACGTGGCGGCGCGTATATAATCAAAAGCCTGATGATGTGATTACCATCGCGGCGCCGGGGGTGGAGAATTTCGCCAGCTGTCGTATCCGTATGCGTGAAGAAAAACGGTTTGCCATGTATCCTGCTCGGTTTGACGGTGCTAATAACCGCAGCCTTGTGAATGAAGGTTTTTGGGATGAATATCTGGCGGAATATCCCGTTTACAAAATTGAAGCCGTGACAATGGATACCGGCCTGGGCCGCGGCGCAGCCAGCGAGATCCAGGCGACATACTATTCCTTTGACGACCCGCGTCAGCAAAAGCAGGCTGTGATCTACGCATCGCTCTACAACAATAAGATTTATATCGTGGATTGTGCCGCGAAGGTTGATGCTTATCAGCGCCATTATCCGCAATTTAAAAATATTATCAAATCAATCGGCTTCCGTAAGGAACAGCATGAGCTGCGTAGCGGTGACTACCGCGACTTTACAACCGATGATCCGACCTTCATCCGTAACGAGCGCTATAACCGCGTGCGCTGGTGGGATGGGCTTAAGGAATACTGGTAATTTTTATCTGAACTTGCATCTGTCTACGTACTAAGGCATTGTTTCCCAAAATAATAATGCCTTTGAGAGCTGATGTATATCTACCTCCCCGTTGCTGAAATTTCGATCCCTGCGGAAAGCGTTCTTCTGCTGGGTGGGATTGTGGGTTTTCTGTCTGGCGTTTTCGGCGTGGGCGGCGGGTTTTTGACAACTCCGTTCCTGATTTTTATGGGCATTCCCCCCGCCGTGGCGGTGGGTACGCAGACCAACCAGCTGGTGGCGTCCAGCGTGGCGGGGTCGATCGGGCACTGGCGGCGCGGCAATGTTGATTTTAAAATCGGCCTTATCATGATGGCGGGCGGTATTGGCGGTTCCATCGTGGGGATCGGCATCTTTACCTTGCTGCAATGGCTGGGGCAGGTGGATCTGGCGATTTCCATTCTTTATATCGTCTTGCTGGGCGGGATCGGCATTATGATGCTGACGGAAAGCATATGGGCCGCCACGCATAAAAAGACGGTGCGTGATCAGTTTAATACGCAAAAAGTATCGGGCTTTATCGCCAAGCTGCCCTATAAAATGCGTTTTCCCCGTTCCAAGCTGTATATCAGCGCGTTAGTGCCGGGGGGAATCGGGTTTGTGGGTGGTATTCTGGCATCCGTGATGGGGATCGGCGGCGGCTTCCTGTTGGTGCCGGCGATGATTTATATTCTGGGCATGTCCACCATTGTGGCGGCGGGTACGTCACTGTTCCAGATTATATTTACCACAGCGGTGGCAAGCCTGCTTCACGCGGTGATTAACGGCACAGTTGATTTGCTGCTGGCGATTTTGCTGATTATCGGCGGGGTGATCGGCACGCAAATCGGGGTGCATATGGGGCGTTCCATCAAACCATCGCACGCGCGGATGACGCTGGCTATTCTGGTGCTGCTGGTCAGTTTACAGCTTTCATACAACATGTTTGTGCGCCCGGCCGAGCTTTATTCAACGGTGCTGTGGTAGGGGATAAACATGCCGTTTGTATTATTTATCCTTTCGTTTATGGTTTTTGCTGTTCCAAATGCATTGGCGCAAGGCAGCGGGCGTGATTACGGGCAAAGCCTGGCGGTTGATCTGGCGAGTGATCATGTCGACATCACCACCGGTTTCCACGGGTCCCGCCTTGTTTTATTCGGGGTGCAAAAGCAGCCCGGCACGCTGGCTGTGGTTGTGAAGGGGCCGGAGCGCACTATGCTGGTTCGCCGCAAGGGGCAGGTTCTGGGGGCGTGGATTAATACCCGGTCCGTCAAGTTTCGCCGGGTGCCGTCATATTATGATTACGCGATCAGCGGTACAGGCAAAAACAAACTGCCTACGGATTTGCTGCGCGAACACGGTATCGGGCTGGATGCCCTTTATTTTGATCCCGATGTCAGCCGGGAAGATGCGGCCTATATCCGCGACTTTCAGGAGGCGCTGATCCGTAACAAGCAAGCGCAAGGTGTATATCCGGTTAGTGCCAAGCCTATCAAATTTATCAGTGGTGATTTTTTCCGGGCAGAGTTTTATATGCCCCCAAACCTGCCTTCGGGCCGGTATGAGGTGCATACCTATCTGATCCAGGATGGAGATATCATAGACGACAAGATCACCACGCTGCGTGTGGCGCAGGTGGGCTTCAATGCCAGCGTCAACCGTCTGGCTTCGGACCATGCATTTATTTACGCCTTGCTGGGGTTGTTTATTGCCGTGGGCGCGGGCTGGAGCATTAATTTGTTAAGACGTTAATATTTTGAAGGATATTTTCAGGAGAGAATAAGAAGTGCCGAATAAACAAAAAACACCCGTTCCGAATAAGGGAACATATCTCGTGGTGGCTGACGGATCAGCAGAATTTCTGGTGGCCGAATTGTATGCTGCCGGCTTGGCAAAAGCGCATGGAGCGCACCCGGCGATTGTGCGCGTGATCGAGCCTCAGGACTTCATGCATTGGGGCGGTATCGAAAGCAAGATGAAAGCTGAAATGCGCGAGGAAGCTGAGCGTGCTGTGTGGGAAGCCGCCGTACCATGGCGAGATGACCGGGGTTATTCCATCCGTATATATCGAAGAAGGGGATAAGCTGGAGGTTCTGTCGAACATCATCGCGAATGATGCGAATATTAAAATGCTGATACTGGCGGGAAGATACGGCGGGGTCCAACCCTGGCCCGCTTACCAGCTATTTCACCAGCAAGGGCCTCGCGAAGCTGCGCGTGCCCGTGCTGATTATTCCGGGGCATTTAAGTTCGGAAGATATTGAAGCGCTGGTATAAACGCTCTATATCCATAGTCATGTTCATACAAACCGAAACCACGCCCAACCCCGCTACCATCAAATTCCTGCCGGGGCAGGATGTATCTCCCGCGCGCAGCTTTGATTTTAAATCGGAAGCGGAAGCCCAGTACGCACCGCTCGCCAAGCGCTTGTTTGGCATTGTGGGTGTGGCGGGGGTATTTCTGGGGCGTGATTTTATTTCAGTCACCAAGGATGACAATACCGACTGGGTGATGCTTAAATCCCTTGTCATGGCGGCGCTGATGGAACATCTGGCGACCGGGCAGCCTGTGTTGTTACAGGAAGCTCTGGCGGGTAAGCAGGCTGATAACGGTGCCATGTCGGATGATGACGACGAAATCACCGCCCAGATCAAGGAATTGCTGGAAACCCGCGTGCGCCCCGCCGTGGCCCAGGATGGCGGCGATATCGTGTTCGACCGGTTCGAAGATGGTATCGTTTACTTGCGGATGCAAGGGGCTTGTTCAGGCTGTCCTAGTTCAACCGCAACTCTGAAATCCGGTATCGAAAACATGCTGCGTCATTTTATTCCGGAGGTGGAGGAAGTCCGCCCTGTGCCGGATTATTAAGTTCCGCTGCCGCCGTATCTTTTACTGACAACAAAAAGCCGATCCAGCGCTGGGTTTTGTCTTTAGGGTTATCCGGCGCAGCGGGGGCTGTGCAGTTGACGCGCAGGCGTTCTCCGCGGCTGATACGTGGGCGGATTTCAACGCGGGTTTCGCCCAAAAGCTGGGCTTCAATGCGCCCCTGACCGGAGGCAAAGCAGCGGATATAAGGACCCAGATGTTCATATTCTCTGGCCAGGCTGAAGCCGATCAGGGCTTCTTCATTATCCAGCAAGCTGGCTTCGGGTTCCATATCCGTGGCGGGTAGGGGGAGGACGTGAGAAATCGTCTGGAAGCGTTCAATATCGCCGTAATTTCCGGTCATGGTAAAGCGGGGCAGGGCCAGAAAATCGCTCCCCTCATATGCAGCGCCCGATTGCAGGCCGAAGGCGGCATCAAACCCGCTTTGTTTTAGCAGCGCTTTAAAGGCAGGTGTATATTCTCCCTGCGGGTATGAAAACAGTTTGGGGTTAGTTCCCAGATGGTTCCGGAATTTGGTTATGCCCGCATTTAAAAGGCGTTTGGCTTCCGTATCATCAGTGCTGTTTTCCAGCGGGGACACAGTCAGACCGAAGCTTATGTTGTTGTCGCGTGCCAGTCTTTGAATGTCATCCCAATCCATATATTGCGGATTATGGGTGTCTACCGCTTGTGCGTTCAGGAACAGGGTAAAAGGGATTTTACGCTTTTGCAGTTCTGGGATAGCGGTATGGAGAAGGTGTCTATAGGGGGCTTCGAAGGTAATACCAATAGCATTTTCCGGTGTGCTTTCCCCGCTGCGCAGGCGTTGTATCAGAGCCGGTACGGATATCGGGGTTAAATCAGGCCCGCTTAGCGCGTAAAGATGTTCCTGAAAATTATCCATGCTCAGATTTGAAGATTGTGCTTCGTCATCACCCACGCGGTAGTAGGCCAGAAACACGGCTGAGCTTTCAGGCAGGGAAGAAGGTTGTGCAGAGGCCGGCTTGGCATAAATCAGGATGGCGCTTCCCAAGGCCATAAAAGCCTGGAGCCATAAAGTAAGGCGAAAGATACAAGCGTTACGTTTTTTCAAGATAGGCGGATCATAAAGCGCTTTCCGTGAAAATACTATCCTTGAAATGCGGGCCTTGCATTGCCGGGCAAACGCGTTACTTTAAAACGAAGTTTCAATGATGAGGAGATCAAAAATGAGCCAGAGACAAATGCTTGATGACCGTGCCATGGACCAACTATTCCGTGAAGCCCGCACCCACAGCCACTGGAAGCCGGGCGAGGTGAATGACACAACGCTGAAAGCCTTGTTTGATCTCCTGAAAATGGGGCCGACCAGCGCCAATTCCGGCCCGGCCCGCTTTGTGTTTGTTAAGTCAAAAGAAGCCAAGGAAAAACTGAAGCCGCATCTGGATGCCGGTAATGTCGATAAAACCATGGCAGCGCCGATTACCGCATTAATCGGCATGGATATGAAGTTTTATGAGCATATGGGTAAGCTGTTTCCCCATGCGCCGGACGCCCGCAGCTGGTTTGAAGGCAATGATGCCGTGATTAAAGCAACTGCCTTCCGCAATTCCTCTTTGCAAGGGGCGTATCTGATTATGGCGGCGCGTTCGTTGGGGCTTGATTGCGGGCCCATGTCCGGTTTCAACGCCGAAGGTGTAAAACAGGCTTTCTTCCCCGAAGGTGATGTCGAGGTCAATTTCATCTGTAATATCGGTCACGGTGATGACTCTCAGCTCTTCCCACGCTCACCGCGCTTCAGCTTTGATGACGTTTGCAAGATCGTATAGGGGATGAACGGCCCGCACACAATCTTCGCGCTGGATACATCGCTCAGCCGTTGTTCTGTGGGTGTGTTTTGTAAGGAAACGAAACGGATCGTATCTAAACATATGGACATGGATCGCGGCCATGCCGAAGCGCTCATTCCCTTGGTGGAAGAGGTTTTGGCCGAGGCCGGGCTGACCTTCGCCGATCTGGATGCCATCGCCACTCCCATCGGCCCCGGCGCGTTTACGGGCTTACGGATTGGGCTGTCTGCCGCGAAATCTTTCGGGCTGTCGCTCGACATACCTGTGCTGGGGCTGGAGAGTTTTGCTGTATTGGTACGGCAGTATATGGCCCGTCAGGATGAGAAACTGCCATGTGATACGCTGGGTGTTCTGATTGAAACACGGCGCAGTGATTTTTATGTGCGGTTGTTCGACAATACAGGGAATGCTGTTAGTGAACCGGAAGCCCTGGAAGCCTCTGATGTCGTCAGCCAATTTGCCGTTCGCCCGATCTGCTGGATAGGGGATGCCTGTTCTCGCTTTCAGGAGGTTGTGGGGGCCGATATGCCATCCACATTCACATTTGCCGATGAAAAACACATGGAACCCCAAACCATGATTGAAATGGTGCAGGAAATGCTGGCGCAGGGGGGGTGCATGCAAAAGTATTCCGATGCCGGATTGGCCCCGATTTACTTGCGTGGGGCGGATGTCAGTCAACCCAAGACAGTGCCCCGTCTAATATCCTGAAAATATTTGCGGATAATATTCGCAAATATTTATAACCATTATTTTTATTTTTCTCAGTAAAATTCATTGAATGTTTAAGTATTCATATTATTGTTAATGATACTGGTGTGAAAAGAATCCGGAGAGGGGCATGCAAAATACACAAACGCGGGAAGAACTACTCAAACTAACGACGCAGATTGTTTCGTCTTACGTTTCCAATAACACGCTGAAAACCGATGAAGTACAGGGGTTGATTGATACTGTCTTTAAGACACTATCCAATATCAACCCGGAGACACCGGCTCTGGCGGACCGGCCCCAGCCTGCTGTGCCGATCAAGAAATCGGTCCAGCCGGATTACATTATCTGTCTGGAGGATGGCAAAAAGCTGAAAATGCTGAAACGTCATCTGAAAACAGCTTATAACATGAGCCCGGAAGAATACCGCGAACGTTGGGGGCTTCCTAGCGACTACCCCATGGTGGCGCCAAACTATGCCAAGCAGCGCAGTCGCCTCGCCAAGGATATTGGGCTGGGTACGCGCGGGCGCTAGCCGCCCAGCTCTTCCCCGCGTTTTTTGGCGGCGGTGAGGGCGCGGGTCAGGATTTCCTGAAACTCCCCGTTCATAAGACTTCCAGCGCGGCGGCGGTGGTACCGCCGGGGCTGGTGACATTTTCACGTAAGTGCTGGCCGGGGTGTTGGCATCGCTTTCGGCAAGAGCCGCGGCACCAATGACCGTCTGGCGGGCGAGCTTGCGGGATAGATCGGCGGGCAGGCCGATATCCGTTCCCGCCTGTTCCAGCGCTTCGATCAGATAAAACACATAAGCCGGGCCGCTGCCGGATAGCGCGGTGACGGCATCCATCAGACCCTCATCATCCACCCATTCAACAAGGCCCGTGCCGTTCAGCGCCGTATTGGCAAGGTCTTTGTGGGTATCAGTGCAGGCAGCATTCGCCACGGCCACGATCGCGCCTTGCCCGATGGCGGCCGGGGTGTTGGGCATGGTGCGCACGATGGGCTGCGCCGGGGCAAAGCTGTCTTCAAACAGCGCCAGTTTTGTACCCGCCGCGATGGAAAGCACCAGCGTTTCCGGCGGAATGAAGGTGGCAAGCGCCATACACAGTTCCAGCATGATTTGCGGCTTAACGGCGAGGATAACGATATCCGGCGCCACATTTGCGGCCATCACATCCGCTACGTTCTGAAAAGCTTTGATATTAGGGGCATTTGCAAATTCAGCCGGCAGGCTGTGCGGTTCCAGAACGTAAATATCAGAAAAGCGATTGTCGGAAAGCCAGCGCCTCATAAGGCTGCCGCCCATTTTGCCGCATCCTGCCAGAAGCACGGACGGGGCGTTTTGATCTAGCATTGCCCGACCGTTTCCATCAGCGCGAGGCTGAGATTTTGTTCGTTGACGCCTTGCTCGGTGTCATTCGCATGAGAGAGTAGGTAGAAGGCGGAGTAATATTGCTCGCACAGTTCCAGCCCCGCATCGACCAGATCTTCCAGCGCTTCGCAGATGCTTTCATGCCCCATCCCGCGGAACATGCACGTCTGGCGATAAACTGGGGCGTTGCTGCCTTTGGGGATTGAAAAATGCCCGATCCACAAATCTTCATTCAGGGACAGCAGCGCACGCGCGGCTTTATCCATCCGGTTTTGATTGATATGAAGATCGTAATGAATGGCGAATTGCAAGGCGTTCATATCGTCCTGCCACAGGAAGGCAAGGTTATAGGTGCAGTGACGGCCCGTAACTTTCACTACCAGTTCTTCATCGCTGAGGCGGTTGAACACCCAGTTGTTGGATTTAAGGATATCTTCCACGCAATCCAGCGGGTTTTCAATCGGGGCTTCGAAGCTGGTTTCCTGTTTATTCATTACTTTTTCTTTGTTTTGGCGGGTTTGTCGTCACCAAGTTGTTCCGCCATTTTTTCCTGCTCAACACGCAATTTCTGGACAAGCGCTTCCAGACGTTCAAATTCCGAGCGCGGCACGAAATCCATCTTCAGGATGACTTCATCAACCCGCGCGCGGATTTCTTCCTTGATCTGACGCCCCAAGCCGGACGCCATGGAAACAACCCCCCCAGCCAGTTGGCTCAAATCCTCCAGAATCTTCGCACCTTTGTCGGGGCCGCCTGAAAACATTGTGATTCCCTTATATCCAGAATGGCAAAGGATTTACACGCGATAGCCGCGCTGTGCAAGGTTTTTTCAAGCTTCGGGATTGTTTTTTATGTGCATGAAATAGCCAAGCCGTTCGAAGCAAAGAGATTTTAACCAAAAGCGGGGTATAGTAGTTTTAAAGGGTAAAAAAGTATCAGGAGGATCTTCGGATGATAGTGGTAACAGGCGGCGCAGGTTTTATCGGCTCCAACCTTGTGGCAGGGCTGGAAGAGGCCGGATGCCGCGATATCGTGATCGTCGATACGATGGGCGATGACGACAAATGGCGCAATATCGTAAAACATGAAATCCGCGACATTGTTCACCCGAATAATATTTTCGTGTTTCTTGATGAATATGCTGACGATATCGAGATGATTTTCCATCTGGGTGCGATATCGGATACGACCGAGACCGACACCGATCTTGTCATGCATAACAATTTCAGCCTGGCGCGCGAAATCTGGCGCTGGTGCGCGGAACATAAGGTGCGGATGCTTTATGCCTCATCCTATGCCACTTACGGCGATGGGAAATCCGAAATAGGCTTTAGCGATGACGACAGCCCGGAAATGCTGGCGAAGCTGCGTCCACTCAACCCCTATGGCTGGTCAAAGCATTTATTCGACCGACGGGTATCGCGGATTGTTCATGGGCGCGATGTAGTGAACGAAAACATTCCGCCGCAATGGGTAGGACTCAAGTTTTTCAATGCATACGGCCCCAATGAATATCACAAGGGCGAGCATATGAGCGTGGTGTCCAAGATATACCCGCAGATTCTGGCGGGTGCGGCAGCACGTTTGTTTAAATCAAGCAGCCCGCAATATGCCGACGGGCAGCAGATGCGCGATTTCATCTGGGTGGGTGATTGTGTGGATGTCATGGTCTGGTTCTATAAAAACCCGAAAATTAACGGGCTTTATAATCTGGGCACGGGCGAAGGCCGCACTTTCGAGGAGATGGCTGAAGCTATGGCGAAAGCCGCCGGAAAACCTTCCAAAATCATGTATGTGGATATGCCGGAAGCCTTGAAAGACCGCTACCAGTATTTCACGCAGGCCGAAATGGGTAAGCTGCGTAAGGCAGGGTATGACAAGCCTTTCACCTCGCTGGAGGATGGTTTAAAACTTTATGTTGAGAAATATCTTTCCCAGAGCGATCAGTATCGTTAATCTCTGCCCCCATGGCGATAGACTTCCCTAATATCGATCCTGTGGCTTTTGCCATTGGACCTGTTGAAATCCGCTGGTACGCGCTGGCTTACATGGCCGGGTTTGTGCTGGGCTGGCAGTATTGTTTGTACCTGGCTGGTTTTCACAAGGAAAACCAGCGTCCATTCAAGACGGATATCGATGATTTCCTGCCCTGGGCCGTGCTGGGTGTCATATTGGGCGGACGTATTGGTTACGTCTTTTTCTATCAGCCCGAATTATATTGGGCCGACCCGCTGGAGGCGCTTCGCCTCTGGCATGGAGGGATGGCCTTCCATGGCGGGATTACGGGGCTTTTGATAGCCCTTTTGATATTCTGCCGGTGGAACAGTATTCCGGTGCTGCGGTTATCGGACATGTTGGCGCGTGTGGCGCCGATTGGTCTCTTTTTCGGGCGGATTGCCAATTTTATCAATGGCGAGCTATTTGGGCGTAATACCGGCGTGTCATGGGCTGTCAGCTTCCCGCGCGGCGGTGATTTGCCCCGCCACCCCAGTCAACTATATGAAGCGGGGTTGGAAGGGCTGGCGCTGTTTTTGATCCTGCTGGCATTGGCGCGGTTTGATGCTGTGCGTGATCGGCCAGGTATCATCAGCGGCGCGTTTTTACTGGGATACGGCGTTTTCCGGTTCTTTGTCGAATTCTTCCGCGAGCCGGATATTCAGGTCGGTTTCATATTTGAAATCTTCACCATGGGGCAGCTTCTCTGCCTGCCGATGATAATCGGCGGCGCCGGACTTATTCTGTATGCGGCGCTGCGCCAGAAACAAGCATGACGCTGCTGTCCACCATAGAGGCTGAAATCCGGGCAAACGGGCCGCTATCGATCGCCCGGTTTATGGAGCTTTCACTCACGCATTATTACGCCACGCGCGATCCGTTCGGGAAGGATGGCGATTTCACAACAGCCCCCCGAAATATCGCAAGTATTTGGTGAATTGCTGGGCGCATGGGCGGCGCAAATATGGCTGGAATCTGGTAGCCCACAGCACGTAACCCTGCTGGAATGCGGCCCCGGCCGCGGTACCTTGATGGCGGATGCCCTGCGCGCCACCAAAAACGTGCCGGGGTTTCATGCGGCGCTGGATATTACCCTTCTTGAAATGAGCCCCTTTCTGCAGGAAAAGCAGCATGCGGCGCTGGCGGGTTATGACGTTCGCTGGATTGAACATCTGAGCGATCTCGGCGGGCAGAGGCCTGTTATCATATTGGCAAATGAGTTTCTGGACGCACTGCCCGTGCGACATCTGGTGTATGAGGGCGGTAAATGGCAGGAACGCGCTGTGGGGCTCAGCGATGCAGGCACGCTTTGTTTTACAGTCATGCCTGCGACAGATGAATTATTACAGCTTATTCCTGATAACCTGCCACTGTCCAAAGTGGGAGATATACTTGAGATATCGCCTGAACGCGCGGCGTTTATGGTTGAAGTATTTGCCTTGCTGAAAGCCCGCAGCGGCGCATCGCTGTTTATTGATTACGGCTATACGCTTCCGGCTTATGGCGAGAGCCTGCAAGCGCTGTATAAACACGAATTTAGTCCGGTGCTGGAGCGTGTGGGCGAGGCCGATCTGACCGCGCATGTTGATTTTCAGGCTCTGACGCGGGCCGGGGAAGCTGCCGGTATGCAGACTTACGGCCCGGTGGATCAGGGGGTTTTCCTCAAAAATCTCGGCATTGGGGTGCGTTCCGGTGCGCTCATGAAGGGGGCAACCCCGGCGCAGGCGGAAAATATCCAAAAAGCCTTGCAACGCCTGACGCATTCGGATGAAATGGGAACATTATTTAAGGCCATAGGATTCACACATGGACTCACCCACCGCCCGCCGGGCTTCTGATGACCCGCATAAAACCGCATTGTTTCATACGGCTTCCAGCCTTGTGCCGGATAACGCGCCCGTATTCCACGGTTTTTTCGGGCGGCAGGGCGGCGTCAGCAAGGATGTGTACAATGCCCTTAACTGCGGTCCGGGTTCAGACGATGATATTGATCGTGTGCAGGAAAATTTGGAGATTGTAGCGGAAGCCGCAGGTGTTAAGGCGCAGTCAATCCTGTTGTTGCATCAGGTGCATGGCAGTACGTGCCTGAAGGTTGATGCGCCGTGGTCCATCCATGGGCGCCCGCAGGCGGATGCCATGGTGACCGACAAGCCGGGGCTGGGGTTGGGTATCCTGACGGCGGATTGTGCGCCGGTGCTATTCTGTGGCCGTAAAGGCGATGGCAGCCCTGTTGTCGGCGCGGCCCATGCCGGGTGGAAGGGCGCGCTGGGGGGCATTCTAGAGTCCACCGTTGAGTAAATCAAAA
>JAJOJU010000038.1 GCA_021208265.1 Alphaproteobacteria bacterium
GGGCTGCCGGGGCAAGAGGTAAGTCTTTTTTTCCCCGGTTACTCACACCCTTACATGCGGGCGGCAAGCGGCAAAGACGCATAATGCGCGTGGGTGATGCAACCGCCAGTGCATCGGCTTCATCCGCCGTCGGCGTGCCGCAAGCCGGAAGCAGCACCTTCACCATCATGCCCATCTGCACCTTGGCGGCGTGCCCCGCCCCCACGATGGATTTTTTGATGGTATTGGCGCTGTATTCAGAAACGCTCAGGCCGCATAGCGCGGGCACAGCCATGGCCACCCCCCCGTGCCTGCCCCAGTTTCAAGGCCGAAGCAGGGTTACGATTGACGAAGGTTTCCTCAATTGCGGCGCTATCAGGCTCGTATGTTTTGATGATTTTCAGGATCCCCTCATGAATTTCGGCAAGGCGGCGCGCCATATCATCGCCCACATTCGTAGCAATATGCCCGCATGCGATAAATTTCAGCGCATGTCCTTCACTTTCGATGATGCCCCAGCCGCATTTTTGAAGGCCGGGGTCAATGCCGAGAATTCTCATGCCGCCAGTTTAACCCGCCGCCAGCAGTTTTTCCATCACGGCATCGCTGACTTCGAAATTGGTGGTCACGCTCTGTACGTCATCGTTATCTTCCAGAAGATCCACCAGCTTCATGATGCTCTGGGCCTGCTCTTCATCGACTTCGGCTTTTACATTGGGTTTCCAGACAAGACCCGCACTTTCCGGCTCACCAAACTTTTCTTCCAGCGCGTCACGCACGGCGGCGAAATCATCAGGTTCGCAGGTGATTTCATGCCCTTCATCATCACTTTCCACGTTGGACGCCCCGGCCTCCAGCGCCGCTTCAAACATATCATCGGCGGAGGCTTTAGCTGCTGGGAACACCACCTGCCCCACACGGTCGAACATAAAGCCCACGGAGCCTGTTTCACCCAGATTGCCCCCTACCTTGGTGAAGTATGAGCGCACCTCACCCGCTGTGCGGTTTTTGTTATCGGTCAGCGCTTCCACAATAACCGCCACACCGCCGGGACCGTATCCTTCATAGCGCATCTCCACGTAGTCACTGGTATCGCCGCCGCCCAGGCCGTTTTGCACAGCCTTTTCAATATTGGCCTTGGGCATGGATTGCCCGCGCGCCGTGGCAATAGCCAAGCGCAGCCTTGGGTTCATGTCGGGGTCGCCGCCGCCGATTTTTGCTGCCACGGCAATCTCGCGCCCCAGCTTGGCAAAAATTTTTGCGCGCTTTGCATCTTGCGCACCTTTACGATGCATAATATTTTTAAATGCGGAATGTCCTGCCATTTCTCGTGTATCCTAAAGTACATAAGTGAAAAGTTCAGATTTTATAGCGCCTTCTTAATATCTTCTCAATAATCCTTATGCGAGAATTTAAAAATTAGCATAAATCAAATACATGAGCCTGAAGTTGTCACAGGCTGAAAAGAAATTTTGGATACCGGATTTTTATGACCTACCAATTTTACGGGATAAATATCCTGATCGTTGAAGATAACCAACCGATGCTGGATATTACAAAATCCATCTTGCTGACCTTCGGTGTGGGGCGCGTAATTACAGCCCGCAATGGGGAAACCGGCTTTAAGGAATTCTGTAACTATAACCCCGATCTGGTTATTGCCGACTGGATGATGACCCCGATGGACGGCATCACCCTCACCAGGCTTATCCGTACAGATAAACGCAGCCCCAACCAGTTTTGCCCGGTTATCCTGATGACAGGGTTTAGTGAGCGCCGCCGCGTTATTCAGGCGCGGGATGCCGGGGTAACGGAATTCCTTGTAAAGCCCTTCAATGCTCGCGATATGTATCGCCGGATTACTCAGGTGATAGAGCGCCCCCGCCAGTTCGTAAAATCAGACGAGTTTTTTGGCCCGGATCGCCGCCGCAAAAATACCGATAGCTATAGCGGCCCCATGCGCCGGGAAAGCGATATTTCCGGCCAGCGTGAATCGTATGAGCTGGACATAGACATCACTCCGCATAAAAAGGACTCTTAATCCATGAACCAGTTTAACCGCCCTGTGCTGCGTAAAGCAGAATTCATCAAGCCGCCGAATATCCTGAAGGCGAAAGTCGGCAGCGGCGGCCTAGGGGATGACATTTTAAATAAGGCTGAAAAGCTTTTAGCGGAAAACACTGTGGATTTTCAGCCCTTGGGTGAAATGTATCTGGACAGCCTCGCCCGCGGGATTCAGGAAGCACGGGAAAATATTAGAGGTGATGATCAGGAGCCCATCATCGCGGGAATGCTCTACCCCGGCATGCAGCTTAAGGGAAATGGCGGCATGTTTCATTATCCGCTTGTCACTACGATTGCTGATACGCTGATCCAGTATCTTGAGGTTATCGAGCGCGTGGATGAAGAGGTGCTGGAGATCGTCCAAGGTTATCACACAACATTACGGGCTGTTGTTATGGGCCGCATTAAAGGTGATGGCGGAGAGCATGGACGTGAGCTGCATCGGGCACTTCTAGAAGCATGCGAGCGTTATTTCTCCAAACACCCCGATAACAAACAGGCCAGTGCTTGACAGAGCCTGCACTTCCTCTCACTCTATCTAGAAACGGGAGGAAATAATGTCTAATCAAAAATTGGTTCTGCAGACTGAAATATCAGAAAAGGTGAAGGCCGCCCTGGAGTCGGATCTTCAGGGTAAAGACAAAAAAAGTTTAATCATTTTTCGATTCCCCAGTCGGATATGAAACGCGTTTTCACTGTTATTGCTAACCAATACGGCAAGGATTCTGATGTCAGCAAAAATATATATCTGGATGCGCAGGGGCAGATATATGTCCGGGTAGATGCTTACCGTGAAATCAACCAGATGCGCGCCGGTTTTGCTCGTGCCGCAACGGGGGATGATATGGCCGCAAAGATCAAGAATGCTTATGAAGATGCTTTTCAGGCGGCAGAAGATCATACACCGCTACTTTCGCAGGGTGCTTTAAAGCCCATTCTGGATTAAGCGCATTACAGCAAAGGGATCGTGTTTTTAAGGCGCGGGCCCACACGCACAGGCTCAATCGCCTTGCAGAGGCCTGTGTTTTCATCCGTTACAATAAACGTGCCGCACAGCGTGGCTTCCCCGCCGGAAGGGATCATTTTTTCGCCCGGCATTTTCTTGACGAATTTTTGGATGGGGATGTCCTTGCGTACGCCGATCACGCTATCAAAATCACCCGTCATCCCGGCATCTGTTTGATAGCCCGTACCGCCGTTCAGAATATGTGCATCTGCTGTGGGGATATGGGTGTGGGTTCCCACCAGCGCTGAAATCCGACCATCCAGATAATGCGCCATCGACATTTTTTCACTGGAAGCTTCACCATGAAGATCCACAAAAATTGCCTGCACCGTTTGCCCCAACTTTTCCCGCGATACGATTTCATCCAGCACGCGGAACGGATCGTCAATCGGGTCCATAAATACACGGCACATCGCATTTATAATCAATATTTTATCGCCATTATTTAATGTTATTTTATAAGCACCGTTGCCGGGGGTTCCGGGTGGAAAATTAGCCGGACGCAGCAGTTTTTCATCACGCGCGATATAGGGAATTATCTCGCGCTGATCCCAGATATGATTGCCGGACGTAATGCAATCCACGCCCAGATCATAAAACTCCTTACACATTTTCTCTGTAATGCCGATACCATGCGCGGCGTTTTCACCGTTCACGATGACCACATCAGGTTTCAGCTTGTCCTTGAGGGACGGAAGATAGTTAGCCAGAGCCTCTCGCCCTGCCCGCCCGTAAATATCACCGATAAAGAGAATGCGCATAAGCCTGTTATAGCGCCGTTTTTACAAATCGCCATAAAAATGTGCGCTTTGCGGGGTAATCACCCAGTCCAGACGCTGGTCATGTTCCTCACGCGGCAGATTAAACAACACAGCCTGCGTGGCATAAGCCATGCCCACAGCGATAACAGTCTTCTTTTTACGTAGCGCCTCAAGCGTGGCGTCATAATAACCACCGCCCTGCCCCAATCTAATACCGCGGCGATCAAACGCGAGCAGCGGCACGATTACGATATCCGGCTCCACAATGTTCCGCGCCACAGGCTGCATGATGCCGTAGGGGCCAGGGGCCAGAGCTTCCTCATCCCGCCACAGAACAAAGTCCATAACCTTGCTGCCTTCCCGCATGACAGGCAGCGCACATCCAATCCCGGCTGCCAGCAATTTTTCCATGGCAGGACGCGGGTCAAATTCCCGCCCCTTGGGCCAGTAAGCAGCCACAATCTGGTCTTTTTGTGGTTTAAGGGAATCCCAGAACAGACGGGCGGCCTCTTCGGTGTTTTCATGCGCGGGGTCAATCCGCGCGCGGTGGCGGCGGGCTTCGGTACGGAGAATGTCTTTTTGGAAATCTGTCATGACGAAATAAGAGTAAGGGCGCCGCGTGAGCCGTGTCCGCTCGGAATCCTCGCGTGGGCCCTGTAAGACAGGTGGGCGCCGTATATCCCAGGCCACGGCCTTAGGACAGGGACAGCTCCCTAGTACGAGAACGTATCGGCCAACGGAATTAAGGCGAATTCACGCACTCCGCAGCAAACCCTTATGGCAATGAGTTAGCACATGCATCATAGTTTTTCCACTAAAACCCACACGAAAAACCCTGCCGGGGGTTTTCAGCAATATTATTTCATGTTTAGAATGGGCATGGTTTCACATCGGATAATAGACATGTCTCAAGCAGCACAAACACTTTCACAATACGACTCGCATCTGGCGCGCAATTATAAACCCATGGAAGGGTTCACGATTGCGGGTTCCTACGCGCAGTACGTGATTGACACCACAGGCACTTATAAGCTTGATGGTCTAAGCTGCTACGGCGCTGTAAACTTCGGGCATAAGCACCCCAAGATTGTTGAAGCGGTTCTTAAAACGCTGGAAACCCCGGAATTCTTTGTGAAGGAAGTCAGCAACGGTACGGCCAAACCCGGCTTCCGCCATGGCGCGAATGATGGCTTCGGTGGCCTTACAGCCGTCTCCCGTAACTTCCGCACCGAAGCGGCTGAAAAATTTGCCGACCGCATATGCGGGTTGACGGGCTATGACCGCATGCTGCCATCATCCGGCGGAGCGGAAGCCGTGGAAACGGCCGTTAAATCCATCCGCCGCTGGGGCTGCGATGTGAAGGGCATTCCCGATGGCAAGCAGTTAATCGTGGTGGCGGATGATTGCTTCCATGGGCGCACCACCACCATCATCAGCTTTTCCAGTGACCCCACTGCCAAGCATGGCTATGGCCCCCTCACCCCCGGTTTCTTAAAAGTGCCGTTCGGTGATGCCGAAGCGCTTGAAAAAATATTCGATGAGCGCGGCACAGAAATCGCCGGCTTCCTTGTTGAACCTGTACAGGGCGAAGGCGGCGTTATTGTGCCGCCGAAAGGTTATCTGACGAAATGTCAGGAGCTTTGTAAGAAACACAATATCATGTTCGTTCTGGATGAAATTCAGAGCGGTATGGGCCGCACGGGCCGTAATTTTGCTTACGAACATGAACTTAAAACGCGGCCCGACGGTATTATTCTGGCGAAGGCTCTTTCAGGCGGCATGGTGCCCCTCTCCGCCTTTGTGGCGAATGATTACCTGCTGGATGCAATGACGGTCGGCACACACGGTTCCACCTATGGCGGGAACCCCATGGCTTCCCTGATTGGCATTGCCGCGCTGGATGTTCTGGTGAACGAACATATGGCAGAGAAAAGTGCTGAGCTGGGCGAATTGCTGATGACCGAGCTGCAAAAGCTGGATGAACCCGCCATTAAGGATATCCGCGGGCAAGGCCTCTGGGTGGGGCTTGAGCTGGAAAGCGACAAAAAAGCCAAGGAGTTTGCGCGTATTATCTCCGTGGATGAACATATCATCGTGAAAGATAACCGCGACGTTGTGCGTCTATCTCCGCCTTTCTGCACCACCAAAGAAGAAATTAAAATGATGGCGCAAGCTGTGCAGCGCGTGGTCAAGCAACTCTAAATAAAAACGCCCGCAAGCCGATAGCTGTGGGCGCATTTTTCTATGTATCTACGGCTATTATTTCGCCATCTTCGCGGCAATGGCTTCAATACGCCCAGCCAGATGATCAATGGCATTAACAATCAGGGCTTCATCTTCAACGGAAGTAGCGATGCCACCCTCAGGGGCATTGCCATTAGCCACGTGCTTTTTAAGCTCCATGACCTCATCAGCCAGCATCAATGATGTAAGCACCAACAAATGTGATTCGCCGGCTGCGGCGCCCGCGGCGGCGATCTGCTTAACTTTATGATCAACATATTGGCCCAGATCAACTACGCGGCCTTCCTGACCGTCATCGCATTCCATGCCGTATTTGCGCCCGTTAATATTTACTGAAACCTCGGCCATGTTATGCTCCCTTTCCTTTCAACAATTTCTCCACGGCATCAATCGCGTTATCCAAACGCTGAGCAATTACCACATTATTCTGATTGGAAGCCGATGCGGGAACCGCAGGCGCCGATGAAAACATATCACCCTGCTGGCCCGGCTTATTAGCCATAGTGTAATCCACGTTGAATTCCAAAGTATCAATCGAAGCGTTCAGTCGCTCCAGAGCCTGTTTGATCGCGTTCACGGCTAAAAGACCTTTCCTGATGAAAGTTTTCACTAAAAATTGAAGTCCTGACGTTATCAGGGGGATTCAAAAAACGTCAAGGGGCATTGGAAAACTTCTTCATTTAACCACAAGAAATCTTGCCAAGAAATCTTGACCAAAGCCCTCTCGCTATGCATTGTAGGGCCACATTCTTCAAAACAAGCGGAGCTTCAATTTTATGGCGGCTGAATCTATGTCCCTTTCCAGCAATCCTGATTACAAAACCATGGCCAATGCCATTCGTGCCCTTTCGATGGACGCCGTGCAGAAAGCGAATTCCGGCCACCCCGGCATGCCGATGGGGATGGCGGATGTTGCCACCGTTCTTTATTCAAAATTTCTGAAATTCGACCCGAAAAACCCCGAATGGGCTGACCGCGACCGCTTCGTTCTTTCCGCCGGGCACGGTTCGATGCTGCTTTATGCCCTGAATTACCTGACGGGGTATGACGCCATTACGCTGGATGAAATCAAGAATTTCCGTCAATTGAACGCTATTACCGCCGGTCACCCGGAAGTGGAACACCACGCCGGGATCGAAACCACTACCGGCCCGCTGGGCCAAGGCATCGCCACCGCAGTCGGTATGGCGATGGCGGAAGCGATTATGGCGGAACGCTTTGGTAAGGACCTGGTCGACCATTATACATACGTGATCGCAGGTGATGGCTGTATGCAGGAAGGCATCAGCCACGAGGCCTGCTCTCTGGCAGGCACCAAGAAGCTCGAAAAGCTAATCGTGCTTTATGATGATAACGGCATCACGATTGATGGCCCCACACATCTGTCATTCACCGATGACACCCCTGCCCGTTTCAAGGCCTATGGCTGGGACGTGCAAAGTGTTGACGGTCACGACATGGCGGCAGTTGAAAAAGCCATCGCGCACGCCAAAACAACCAAAACGCCAAGTCTGATCTGCTGCAAGACGCAGATCGGTTTCGGGTCGCCCAACAAAGCCAATTCAGCTTCCGCCCACGGATCACCGCTGGGTGATGATGAAATTGCCCTGACCCGCAAAGCTTTGGGCTGGGATCATGCCCCCTTTGAAATCCCGGCGGATGTGCTGGAAAGCTGGCGTGCCGTGGGCCGTCAACATGCGGAAACCCAGAAAAACTGGGCTGCCAAACTGGCATCTTCGCCTAAGAAAGCTGAGTTTGTATCCGCCGTAAGCGGCGATATTTCCGTCAAGGTTTCCCAAATTACCAAGGACCTGAAAGCCAAATACGGTGCTGAGAAACCAAAACTGGCGACGCGTCAGGCCTCCGGCGATTGTCTGGAAGCCTATGTTCCCGCCATTCCTGAGCTGGTGGGCGGTTCCGCGGACCTCACGGGCTCCAACAACACCAAAACCAAGCACGTGGCAGCGCCTTATCAATATGTGTATTACGGCGTACGCGAATTCGGCATGGCTGCTGCCATGAACGGTATGGCCCTGCACGGCGGTATCGTGCCTTACGGCGGTACGTTCATGGTGTTCACTGATTACTGCCGCCCGGCCATTCGTCTTTCGGCCCTGATGAAACAGCGTGTGGTTTACGTGATGACGCACGATTCCATTGGGCTGGGCGAAGATGGCCCCACACACCAACCGGTGGAGCATCTGGCAAGCTTGCGTGCCATGCCGAACGTCAACGTATTCCGCCCCTGTGATATTATCGAGACAGCAGAATGCTGGGAAATCGCTCTTAATACGCAAGATACCCCATCCATTATGGCGCTGACCCGTCAGGGTATTCCCTGCCTCAGCGATGACCGCGCTGAGAACATGAGCGCGTACGGCGCGTACATCTTAAAAGAACAAGGTGACAAGCCGGAAGTAACGCTGTTTGCCACGGGTTCCGAAGTGGAAATCGCGCATGAGGCGTACAACGTTTTGGCGCAGGAAGGCAAAAGCGTACGCCTTGTATCTGTACCCTGTATGGATCTTTTCCTGAGTGGCGATATCGATAATTTCACCAAGCTGGTTTGTAATGACTCTGTGAAAGTGGCCGTTGAAGCCGGCGTACGTCAGGGCTGGGATGCCATTATCGGCGCTCATAACCCCTTCATCGGCATGAACAGCTTTGGTGCATCCGCCCCCATCAAAGACCTGTACAACCATTTCGGCATTACAACCGAAGCCGTGCTGGATGCCGTACGTAAAAAACTTAAGTAATTAAAAAAATAGAGGAGACAAAAAAGAGATGACGCTGAAAATCGCGATTAACGGGTTTGGACGTATCGGCCGCCTTGTGGCCCGCGCCATTTATGAACAGCACCGCACCGATGTGGAATTGGTGGCGGTCAACGACCCCGGCGGTAATTTCTTCCCTCTCCTGAAATATGATTCCATTCATGGCCGCGCCCCCTTCGATGTACAGCGCAAGGGGGATGACACGATCCTGATTGATCATCATGAAGTCCACCGCTTCCGCGCGCGCGACCCGGAAGAGCTCGACTGGGGGCGCGAAGGTGCTGATATCGTTCTGGAATGTACGGGCAAGTTCAATGACCGCGAAGGCGCTATGCATCACATCAAGGCGGGCGCAAAGAAAGTTCTGATCTCCGCCCCTGCGAAGGATGAAGATTTAACAGTCGTTTACGGCGTAAACCACGATTTGATCAAGCGTGAACACACCATTGTTTCCAACGCTTCCTGCACCACGAACTGCCTGGCCCCTGTGGCCTATGCGCTGAATAAGGAAATCGGTATTGAAAAAGGTTTCATGACAACGATCCACGCTTATACGGGCGATCAAAACCTTGTCGATTCGTCACACAAAGACCCCTTGCGCGCCCGCGCCGCCGCCATGAGCATGATCCCCACCACCACAGGTGCTGCCAAAGCCGTGGGTAAGGTTCTGCCGGAACTGGCAGGCAAGCTGGACGGCACATCGGTGCGTGTGCCGGTCGCCAATGTGTCACTGGTGGACTTCAAATTTATTGCCAAAAAGAATGTAACAGCAGAAGAAATCAACAATGTTGTTAGAAAATACGCCGAAGGACCGCTGAAAGGCGTTCTTGGTGTTTATGATGACCCTTGCGTATCTATTGATTTCAATCATGACCCGCATTCATCCATGTTCAATTTGAACGGTACGGTTGTAACTGATGGCAATCTGGTTCGCGTCATGAGCTGGTATGACAATGAATGGGGCTTTTCAAACCGCATGCTGGATACGGCTTTGGCAATGCATAAGGCCGGGTACTAAGACAACCTGACATAGATAAAGTCTAAACGTTAAAAAAACTGTAAACTTACAAAAAATATATTGACGCCAAAAAATGGCAGGTATATAGTTGTGAGTCTAAACCGTTCTCCGTGGCGAAACCCGGTCAGAAATTTAGTATAAACTAACCTTTCTGGCCGGGTTTTACGCATTTAAGGGCATCACTGAAAAACTTGCTTAAATTCCCCATTTTGTAGTACTCTTGCGATTATGGTTAAAGATTTAGCAAATAATGCTATGGCCACCGATGGTCAGAAAGCCTGTCTGGTTATTGATCATTTGGTAGAAGCCTTGGGTAATGATCCTTCTTCATCGCTGCGCCGCGCCTTAATTCTGACGGATATTGACCACCATCCCGGCACAACGCAGGCTGAAATTATGGCCCGGATGGATCTTCATAAATCAGCCCTCAACCGTGAAATCGAATGGCTGTTTAATTATGGCTGCATCATGATGCAGGACTCCGCCAAAGATGCCCGTACAAAAACGCTTCATGTGTGCGGTTATTCCAAAAAGGGGCTCGATTCGGCTTTGGAGTACTTCAAAAGCGACCATCAAAAGCTGAAGAATTTCATAGTGTTATATACAAAAGTGCTGCGTCAGGAAAAACCAACCTTGCGCGATGCCAAAATTCTTGCTTATCTATATAATAAGAAGGTGGCCTCAAAGGCGGAAGTTTTGAATAACCTCTATGATGCCCCAACGACAACCGATCACCGCGCCTTTGGCGAGATACTGAATGCTGGTGTGATTAAAGGAGTACAGGACGCGGCATAATGCTGGTAACACTGAGTAAAGAAGCGGAAATGATGTTAGCAAAGGCTTTTGACCAAACGCCTTCTGCGCCGATTGCTGCTGATTTCAAACATTCAGTTGGTATCCCTGCCGTCTTCTCCCGCGATCCAGCCCCCGGTTTTGACCCTGAAACAGCCCAGCCTGCTTGATTACCTGCTGATCTTCCGCTAATTTCTCCTGACAAGATTCACTTTGTTTAAGGAGCTTTCATATGTCATACGCCGAACAACGCGCAAAAATTGCCAATAATAACGGTTTTATCGCAGCGCTGGATCAAAGCGGCGGCTCTACCCCCAAGGCCCTGAAACAATACGGCATTGAGGAAACAGCTTTCAGAAATGAAGATGAGATGTTTGATCTCGTCCACCAGATGCGCACGCGCATTATCACCGCCCCCGCCTTTAACGGAGAGAAAGTAATCGGCGCAATCCTGTTTGAAAAGACGATGGATAACAGCATCAATGGAACCCCCACCGCCCAATATCTTTGGGAAAAGCTGGGCGTTGTACCCTTCCTGAAAATCGACAAGGGTTTGGCGGATGAGATGGATGGTGTGCAGATCATGAAGCCGATGCCGGATCTTTCAGCACTTCTGAAACGCGCCAAAGCCGCTGGTATTTTCGGCACGAAAATGCGCTCCGTTATTAACACCGCTTCTGCTTCCGGCATTGCCGCAGTTGTGGCGCAGCAGTTTGAAGTGGCCTCCCAAATTCTGGATCACGGCCTGATGCCGATTATTGAGCCGGAAGTAAATATCAAGGCCGCTGATAAAGAGGCTTGCGAAGAGATCATGAAAGCTGAAATCCTGAAGCATCTGAATACTCTGCCGGAAGGGCGCGAAGTTATGCTGAAGCTGACATTGCCGGAGACAGCGAATTTTTATGCTGATCTGATTGCCCACCCAAAAGTGCTGCGCGTTGTGGCGCTTTCCGGCGGGTACAGCCTTGAAGAATCCTGTAAGCGCCTGTCTGAAAATGACGGCATGATCGCCAGTTTCTCCCGCGCGCTTAGCAATGACCTGCGCGCCAGCCAGAGCGATGCGGAGTTCAACTCAACCTTGAGCGCCGTGATTGATAAAATCTATGCGGCATCAGTGGGAAACGGCGCTAAATCACAGGCGGCGTAAGGCTAACGCTTTTTTGCCCAGAGCACATTATCGATTGTATCGGAACCGCTTGCCAACATCACCAGCCGGTCAAACCCCAGCGCGCAACCGCCCGCTTCGGGCATGCCATAGTCCAGGGCTTGTAAAAACTCCTCATCCACGGGGTAACTAAAGCCGTAAAGCGCCTGCTTATCTTTCATTTCAGCCTCAAAGCGGCGGCGCTGTTCAGCGGCATCGGTCAGCTCGCTAAAGGCGTTGGCCAGCTCCACCCCGCATACATAGAGTTCAAACCGTTCGGCGTAGCGCGAGTCTTTGGGATTCTTACGCGACAGGCAGGCCATATCCGCCGGGTAATCATATAAAATGGCAGGCACATCCATGCCCAGATAAGGCTCAATCTTTTCTGCCATCACGCGGAAGAAAAGGTCGTCCCACGCATCATCGTCTGCCGTGCGGATGCCTTTGGCTTGAATGGCGGCGTTAAAGCCGGGCGTATCGGTAAGGTATTTACCCAAATCCAGCCCGGCGAAACGTTCAAAAGCCTCCGCCACGGATATCTTCAACCAATCTTTGAACGGATCAGCTTTGAAGTCCCCGTAGGTATAATGAGTGATACCCAAGTTTTCCGCCCCCGCTCGCAGCAGGTTCTGGCAATCATCCATCATGTCACGGTAATCGCCCCCGGCGCGATACCATTCCAAAAGACTAAATTCCGGGGAATGACGCTTGGTAGATTCGCCGTTCCGGTAGACATGGCAGAGCTGATAGATATTCTTCGCCCCCGCCACTAGCAGCTTCTTCATATCGAATTCCGGTGAGGTGTGCAGATAAAGCGTTTCCTTACGCTTTAAATCAGGCCCCCATAGATCAGTTTGAAAACCATGGATATGCTTGTCTGCACAGGGCATTACTTGTAATGCCGGCGTTTCGACTTCCCAGAACTCCTGACTTTCATAATAGCTGCGCACAGCCTTGACCAAAGCCATACGGCTTTGCAGTGCCGGGATCTTTTTTTCAAATTTATCAGGATGAAACCACATATCACTTTTTTCCTTGCAATCTTTGTCACTTAAGACTAAAAAACCCCTTACTCAAGGAGATTTTAGCTATGAAAGCCGATATTCACCCCGATTACCATGAAATTACCGTTGAGCAAACGGATGGTACACAATTCAAGACCTTCAGCTGTTACGGCAAGGAAGGCGATGTTCTGCGTCTGGACATCGACCCCCTGACACACCCTGCATGGACAGGCGGCACAGGTAACGTGATCGAAAAAGGTCAGCTCAAGAAGTTCGAGGGCAAGTACGGCGATATGTTCTCCAAGAAATAAGAGAACGCAGCCGCTTAAAAATAAACCCGCCTGTTTTTGGCGGGTTTTTTATTGGATAAATATAGCAGCTTGTTATCAGGCCGCTTCCAGCTGTTTAAGCGCAGCGCTGAGTTTTATATGCGCGGCTTGCGCATCTTCCCGGCGCTGTTTTTGTTCTTCGATGATTTCATCGGGCGCGTTTTTAACGAAGTTCTCGTTAGCCAGATTGCGGTCGACCTTTTCAATCTCCTGCTCCAGCTTTACGATTTGCTTCTTGAGGCGCTCGCGCTCGGCATCCAGATCAATCAGCTCGGCGATAGGCAGAATGATAGTTGCTTCCCCATGAACACTCTGGATAGCGCCCTTGGGTACATTATCCGTATCCGTAATAGTATTGAGGCGAGCAAGGCGCTGGATGATTTCCTGATAGGTATTCAGCCGGGCCTTGGTAACGGCAGAGGCATCCTTTACCATCAGTTCAATCTTGGCGCCCGCCGGTACATTCATGTCGGAACGAACGCTGCGGATCTCAGTGATAAGGCCGCATAACCACTGGATTTCATCCTGAGCATCCTTGTTCTGAAGCGCAGGCGCATATTCCGGCCAGCTTTGCTGCATCACCAACCCCTGCCCCTTACCCCCATAGGTTTCAGCCAGCTCTTCGGTGATGAAGGGCATAATGGGGTTCAAGAGCAGAAGCACCTGATTAATGACCCAGGCGGTGGTGTTTTGCACCTCAACTCTGGCGGCGGCATCAACCCCCTCGCCTTGCAATAAAGGCTTGGAGAATTCCAGATACCAGTCACACAATGTGCCCCAAACGAATTGGTAGATAGCGCTCGCCGCTTCGTTGAATTTATACTCACCCAGCGCTTTTTCGATGGCCTCAGAACAAGCGGCAAGCTCACCCACGATCCACTTGTTGAGCGTGGAAGTAACAGCCTCCGGCTTGAAATCAGGGTTGAACGTACAGCTGTTCATCTCAGCATAGCGCGCGGCGTTCCAGAGCTTGGTAGCGAAGTTGCGGTAGCCTTCCACCCGATCTTCCGAAAGCTTGATATCCCGCCCCTGCGCGGCCATAGCCGTCATGGTGAAGCGCAAGGCATCAGCACCGAATTTATCGATCAGATCCAGAGGGTCCATAACATTCCCCTTGGATTTACTCATCTTCTGGCCCTTGGCATCACGCACCAGAGCGTGCATGTAAACATCCTTGAACGGCACATCGCCCATGAAATGGATGCCCATCATCATCATCCGGGCCACCCAGAAGAAGATGATATCAAAGCCGGTAATCAGCACATCGCCGGGATAATATTTAGCCAGCATGGGCTTCGCGCTTTCATCGGGCCAACCCAGAGTGGAGAACGGCCAGAGGGCGGAGGAAAACCATGTATCCAGAACATCATCATCACGGCGAAGCGTGACGGATTCGCCGTAATGGGCATCGGCCTCTTTGTAAGCTTCATCTTCCGTTTCGGCCACGAACACACGACCATCCGGCCCATACCACGCGGGGATTTGATGCCCCCACCACAGCTGGCGGCTGATACACCAGGGCTGGATATTTTCCATCCACTGGAAGTAAGTGTTTTCCCATGTCTGCGGCACGAAGCGCGTTTTGCCTTCACGCACGGCCTTAATGGCGGGCTGGGCCATGGTGTGGGCATCCACATACCATTGATCAGTCAGGTAAGGTTCAATCACCACGCCGGAACGATCGCCATAGGGAAGGCTGTTTTTGATGTCTTCCACTTCTGCTAGAAGCTCCATTTCCTCAAGCTCCTGCAAGATAAGCTCGCGCGCCTTGTAGCGATCCAGCCCGTGGTATTTGGACGGAATATCATCCAGCGGCAGGATGGCGGCGTGAACATCAAACACGTTGATCATGGGAAGGTCATGGCGCTTGCCCACTTCGAAGTCATTAAAATCATGTGCGGGCGTAATCTTCACAGCGCCGGAGCCTTTTTCAGGGTCGGAATATTCGTCCGCCACAATCGGGATCAGACGGCCCGTGATTGGCAGCGCCACCATTTTGCCGATCAGGTCTTTATAGCGCTCATCCTCCGGATGCACAGCCACAGCCGTATCACCCAGCATGGTTTCGGGCCGCGTGGTGGCGACCGTAATATATTCAACTCCGGCATCGACATCAGCCAGAGGGTAACGGATATGCCACATATGGCCTTTTTGCTCGCGCTGTTCCACTTCCAGATCAGATATGGAGGTCAGCAGCTTAGGGTCCCAGTTCACCAAGCGCTTGTCGCGGTATATTAGTTTTTCCTTATAAAGCTGTACGAACACTTTCAGAACAGCTTTGGAAAGGCCTTCATCCATCGTGAAGCGCTCACGGCTCCAATCGGGCGTTGCACCCAGACGGCGCAGCTGGCCCACAATTGTGCCGCCGCTTTCAGCCTTCCATTTCCACACACGTTCAAGAAAAGCTTCGCGCCCTAGATCACGGCGGTGCTTACCTTCCTGATCAAGCATACGCTCCACCACCATTTGCGTGGCGATACCGGCATGGTCAGTCCCCGGCTGCCACAGGGCATCGCGCCCTTTCATGCGGTAAAAACGGGTGAGGATATCCTGCAGCGTCATGTTAAGCGCGTGGCCCATGTGAAGGCTGCCTGTCACATTCGGCGGCGGCATCATGACTGTGAAGGGTTGGGCAGAACTGGAAACATCGCACGCGAACGCGCCGGATTTTTCCATCGCTTCGTAATGTTTGGATTCTATGGTGGCAGGGTTAAATTTTGAGTCTAGCATAGCGGTGATAAGTCTTTAGTTTTCAGTGTTTAACAAGCGATCTTACTAAACACTAATCACTTAGCACTGACAACCCTATTCGCCAAGATCCCCCAGGACACGCTTGGTTACACGCTCCAGCTCATCCTGCACGAGGCGCTCAATCAACGGCGGCAGGTTCTTATCCAGCCATTCCCGGAGCATCGGCCGCAATTCATCGCGGACCACATCCTCAATCGTGCAGGCCTCCATGGCGCTCAACAGCAGCCTTTGCCGCCAAACCGGAAATTGCCGAATAGGCGGTACTTTCTACGTTGCGGGTAAACAATGCTTCGTCCTCACGGGAGAAATCCTCCATAGGCGGCAGAACGGCGTCACGGCTCTTTCTCTTCAGGCTGATATTCCGGCTCAGGCTCGGATTCTGGCATAACCTCTTCCGGAATATCTTCGTGATCCTGTAGATCAACTTCCATGGGCTCCGCCTCAACCTGCTCTGTGAGATCCAGAACATCTTCTTCCTCAGGGAATGAAACGATTTCCTCTTCGGGCTCAGGTTCAGGTTCAGATACCGCTGCCTCAGGCTCGGGTTCGGGCTCAGGTACAGCTTCGGCCTCCGCAGGCGCCGCCTCTTCATCATCGTCAGAAATAATCTGGCGAATCGATGCGAGGATTTCCTCGATAGACGGTTCTTCTTCTGTTTTATTCTCGTCAGCCATGAGAGCGCTTTGCCTTTAGTGAGAGCAGGTGCCGTTCCTCGGCATCCATCGCTTATCATCTTCTAGTGTTCACTATACGAGCTGACTTGTCAAAGGCGGAAATGCAAGTTTTATCAACACTATCCACAATTTGATTGCTTATTTTTCGCGCGGAACATCTATTGAGAAAATGCGGTTTTTGACATCATCGAGATGAGATCCAAACTCGAGCTTGTCATCCGAAAAACCCAGACTTTCTGGTGTAAGGAATCCCAGCGTCGCCGCAAGAGAGAAGCTTGCCACAACTTCATTTCTTTGCGCGATAACAAGCGCCGTTTGTGAATCCAGATATTCCTGATCGGCATCAAGGGCGTCCAGAACCGTGCGGGCTCCAACTTCCGTCTCCTGATGCACCCCTTCACGGGCCACGCGCGCGGCCTTCACTTGTGCCTGACGGGCTTTAATTTCAGCCTGGGCAGCCTTTAAGGTCTGCCAACTGCTGACGGTTTCCTGACGCGCCTGACGTTTAGCCGCTAAAATCTCCAGATAGTTCTGATTTGCCGTTTCCTTCGCCTGACGTATGCGTGAACGCACGAAGCCGGCCTCGTATAACGGCACCTGCGCACTCACGCCCAAGGCCTCTTCAGTCTGCTTATTTGTTGTCCCCGACAGTGGGTCATAAGTGCGCCCCCATGATGCGAAGGCCTGAACCTCTGGCAACAACTCACCGAAGATATTGTCAACATCACTCTCTGCTGCTTTTTGGATATAGACGGCAGAAACAACATCGGGGCTGTCGGATTCAGCCAAAGCCACAGCATCATCCAGACTGGGCGGCAGACTTAAATCATAGGCCGGTGTTACAAGGCTTGGCGGCGGCAGAAAACCTGCAATTTGCTCAAAAACCGCGCTGCTGGTTTGTAAATTACCTTGCGCGCTGATCAAATTGGCATCAGCTTCAGCAAGACGCGCTTCTGACTGACTGACGTCTGTCTTTGTATTTTCCCCCACCTCGAAACGGTCTGTCGATGCCTGCAACTGCCGGGAAATAACACGGCGGTTATTTTGATTTAATTCAACCAATGAGCGGTCACGCAATACGTCCATATAAGCTGTCACAACAGCCAGCAGAACATCTTGCTCGATCGATTTCAAAATCGCCGTCTGGGCAGTAATTGCACTATTGGCAGATTCAATAGAGGCTGTTGTTCTCCCCCCGCGGTAAACAGGTTGATCAATCCGTAACTCAATATCTTTTGTTGTTGCACTGTTTTTACGGTTGGCCCCGCCATCAACATCCGCTGAAGTTACATTTCCCAACGCTGTAACAGAGGGTTTAAAGCCGGCATAGGCCTGCGGCAACAATTCATGTGTGGCGCGCAATTCAGCACGAGCCGCACGTATGGAAGGATTATTTACATACACTTCGCGCAGCACATCTTGAATGGTTACACTGGATGACGGAGCGATATTTGTTTGCACAACCTCCTCTGCCCCAGCAGAATGTGCCGCAGGAAACGAAAGGGCCGTAGCCGCTGCCATCAAGACAATCAGGGAGCTTCCCTTGCCAAGAAGCGTGCGCATAGCAGAAAAACACATATTTCTTACCCCTCCTCACGATAGCGGGCGTATTCACACATATAACGATGTAAAATGTAATTAGATCAGGAAAAGACAAACTCAACTTTTGGCTCAAAACCTTTTAGATAAGGCACCGAGGCATCAAAGAGAGTATATGCTGAAAATGCGTTTTTTTCCAACCCCCGATTGTTTTTTTTATGAGCTGGACAGCCCCACTTTTCTGGTGGGGCGGCTTGAGAATAAGCAACATACGGCCTTCCGGCGCCAATTGATCAACCAATGATTGAGGCACATCAGCGCATGCACCATTAACGATTATAAGGTCGTAAGGGCTGTGTTTGGCGTAACCGTCTGCCAAGACACCATCAACAGCAATCACGTTACAAGCCCCCACAGTACTACAAAGCTTGTCGATCTGAGCGCACATGGTCTTGTCACTCTCCAAGGCAATTACTGTAGAGCACAACGGTGATAAAACAGCACTTCCGTAGCCTGTTGCCGCACCGACATCCAAAACGATCTCATGCGGCTGGGGCTGAGCCGCCTGCAACATCTTGGCGTGCACCATGGGCGATACCAGATAACGTCCCTTTCCCAAGGAAAGGGATTCATCGCAGTAAGCAACCGGTTTTAAATTGGCGGGCACAAATTTTTCACGTGGAACCGTTTCAAAAGCATTCAATATTTCGGGCGCAATCACCCCCGCCGTATGCAGCTGGGAGTCCACCATTGATTGCCGTGCTTTTGCGAAATCAAACATGACAGGCATCATAAATCAACTTCAGCCCAAGGGACAGAGGGAAATAAAGAAAAATATCTATATTTTTATTCAGGCGCGGTCAGTCAGGCTCCGTGCCGCCCATAGGGAAACCACCCCAGCGATCGCGGAAACCTTGCCGCGTCAGAGTATGATTATCTATAACAGCGGCCCTTGGCACCTGCGTAATATCCATATATTGGGCCTTACCTTCCGCCTTAAATGACGGCAGCAGGATAATCCGATTTTCCTCTGACTCTTCCGGCTTAAACTTCCCGAAAAACTGCCCGGCAAAATGCTGATACATTGCTATCCGGTCGGCAAAGCCAAATTGATGGGCAAAAGCATCCGTAATACCGGGATCAGTAAACGCCTTGTTAAATGGGGTCTGCTTGAATTCTGATGGCAACGGCTTGCCATCAGCTGCCTCATAGCGCGCCTTGAATTCAGCCCATGTAATTGTCACTGGTTTAGCATCCAGCTTAACCGAAACTTCCCATCCGGTTTCCTTGCCGCTTTCATCACACTGACGCAAGCGGATGCTGTCACCCTTGCCGATCTTATAGCCATGCTTTTTATTGTAGTGATAATCCAGAAGCGCCATGGCCTGAAGCGGCTTACCGTCCATGGCGGCCGTTTTATAGCCCGATAGGGTTGGCGCCAGAACGGACATAAACTGTTCCGTCTTCAGGACAGGGAATTCGAAATGCGGTTTTACAATCTCAACCCCGGCTAACGGTACGGCACCTTCTGCAGAAACGAGTGTGACAGGCTTATTGGCCACCGGAGCTGTCAAGCCGGATTCTGTGAAAATGCGGTTTACCGATATCAGCAAATCAGCCTCCAATGGCTTATCAAGCGATGCCTGAACAAAGGCCGCACGCGGCGCTAGGAAGTGCATGCCCGTTTCCCGGCAGCGGAAAACGACATTGGCAATGTTTGAAAGATCGCCTTTTTTCAGAATTTGCGCCAGTTCCGGCGTTTCAATCACGGGGTATACCATCTCGCCCAAGCGTGGATCACGTATAGGAGAAAACGGTGCCGAGTCAGGCACATCGACAATCAGCGTCTTCGTTTTATCCTTAAACCCGGCCAGCGATATGGGGTAGAGAACATTTTCCGCCGGCATGCCGGATACGGGGTCATATCCATCCCACGCCAGATTTTCTTTGGTCCAGTTATATTTCTTCATCCGGGCGCGGTAATATTTCTCCATATCCGCCATCAGCTGCTGACGCCCCGGAATTTTAGACACAAACTGATTGTACAGCCCGCGGGCGGTGTCCGGGTCTGATGAGAAAAGCCGCAGCATATTTTCATCGCGCGAATTCCGTTTGAAGGCCTTGATGATCTGAAGCTCTCTTTCAGGAGTGGGTAGACGTTGATGGGTGGCATCCACAAAAGGTGATCCGTGACAGCGGAAGGACTGGCGCGCCTTGATACGCTTGATCCAGTCAGGGTGAACTTCCATTAGCTGCGCTTCACGCCCGGCTTCCATGAAAATTTCTGCCATAAAAACATCAAACGTATCGAAGCGTTCGAAATTGATATCCCAACCTTTTTTATTTTTTACATCAAACAGGCGGCCGAATTCATCATAAGGAATATCTGACAGACGCGATTGCGGAATTTCACGGCCCGTCTGTCTGTCGATCACCCAGTAATGATCCGGCGATGGCGCGACAAGCCAGTGTTCGGCAAGCGCCTTCTGGCGCAACTTCCACAAAAACTCAACCGCCTGCCCGTTATTTTTGAACGGGGCTTTTTGCGGCAGATATATTTTTTGAGGCGCGGTATGATCGCGGGCAAAGTCCAGTATATCAGCTGTCGTCTGTTGACGGATCAACGCCGCGGAAACACGCTCCAGTTCCTCCGCCAGTTCTTCGTACGCCTCGTCCTTCGGGTGTTTACCCTCAAGGTTGGGATGACGGCAGAGAAGATGCATCAAATGCTCGTTCCGCTTCAGATAAAAAGTAACCTGATCTTCATAACGTTTGAAAACGGTATCAGTCATTGATTTCTGCTCACGCCAGTCTTTGCGGATGATCGGCGCGCGGCGCGTGGGGGAAATGCGGTTCTGGAAGACACGCTCCTCCGGCTTGGGGTCGGCGACAATTTCAACCGGATCAAATGTCTGCACATAACGTTCGAAAGCATTCGATATCTTCGCCCGGAAACCTTGTAGCCCCATATGGTGAATAACATCACGCCGTGTCTGGAGTGAATCCCATGACACCCCGTGGTTAGCACCACGCTTCATCCCCGTTTCGGCAGGCTGGATGCTGGGGCAGCGTTGCAGGTTAAAAATTTCGAACACGCCGAGCGGGTCTTTTTCTTGACGCTTCATAAGCTGCACAAGATCATCTTCGCTCAAATCGAACAGGTTGCGGCCATCAGGAATTAGAAGCCTTGCAGGGTCGGACGGGTCTTCCCGCAACACATCCAAACAAATACCAATACCGCGCTTGAAGTCACCATACGCGCGGTCGGTATTCAGCATCACCCCCATATGTGCCTCGCAATAGGGATAGCGGTTACGAATAAAGCTGATCACGGGCGGCGCGCCGGATTCATTGCCTTCAATCAAACTACGGCGGATATAATCGCTATCGGATAGCTTTCTTTTATATTCCACAATATCGGGCGCAATCTTCTTGGCGTATTGATAGATGGCGTATTCATTGGCAACATCAATTTCCGGGTCCACATGTGTCTGGCGTTTATCATGCCAGGAACCATCATCCATGGTGACACCATCCGGAATGTAAAGCCGTTCACTTCCCAATCTCGTATTCGCCTCCATAATCGCATCCTTGGCAAAACTGAGGCTGCCATCGGGACGTACACCCGGCACCAGACGCGTACGGTCCTGCGGGCCAAGTTTTACAACTTCGCGGGTCAGCGGCAGCGTATCCAGAAGTCTTGCCCCTTCCTGTTTCACATGCGTGATAAACAGCTTAGGCATCAGATAACGGTGGAACATATTCCACAGCCAGTTATTATCCGCCCGTGAATTCATGATCATGATGGTCTTGCGGTGCGGTACCCGGTGCCAGATATCCTGCCCGTCTCTGGTTTGGCCTTCCTTGTAGTAAATCCACTTGCCGTCCTTGGAAAGAGCGTAGTCATAGACAATCTCGCCCTTCTCATTTTTCAGCGGGACATAAATGGCTTTCTGGGCGCTGGTCTGATTTTTATTTTCAGGCTTAATGCCGGCCTTGCGCTCGGCCTTGGTGGCTGTATTGCGGCTGGAGGCATATTCCACCCGGCGTTCGAACATTTCATCTGGGTCTTCCGCATCAGGGAACGGCACGGGAATATATTCATCCGATGCGCAGTCTTTGTTATGGTCCATGATTTCCTGCGCAAAATAGCGATAGCTGCGGGCCATGACGCGCGTGGCGTTTTTGATATCCTTATATATTTCCGCCGCCGCGATGGAAGGGTCCATCCCCTTGGAAAACGTATCGGGGTGGCGTTCCGTAATCATTGCAGGAATAAACCCCATAGTCACATGATCCGGAATTTTGACCGAGAGGCGCTTGCGTTTTACAAGCCGTGATAACAGCGGGTTGACGATACGTACACCGTACGCCGTCAAATCGCCGAAATGTTTGCTAAGGCTGACCGTTTCGGTATCAAGGATCAAATCAGTGATATAGCCGGATTTGATTTCTTCCCAGAGCGCAGGTGTTTTTTCAGGGATGCGCTCCCAAACCGATCTATCATCTTTCTGCAATATTTCAATTTTAGCCATGATACGCGCTCGCTTTTTTACTCAAGTTCAAAAACAGGTACACCCTGCCCCGGTATGGGAACGGAAGCCGCTGATGAACGACGCACCCAATCATCGGCACCCACAGGCTTAACATGCGGCTTGGGAATTCTGAAGCTGGGGTTTCCGTTCTTTTCGTTCTCTTTAAAATCAGTTTCAGCGGCATTGAGGGGGAATAGCTTCTTAACCTCAACACTGCCCTCACACCCCGCCAGAAGTGGCTCCATATGCGTGGCGCAGCCTTGGGGTTCAATGCGCACAACGCTTTCACGGTGAATAACCCCGCCAAACGGTTTTTGATACGGGCTTTCAAAACGAAGGATATCGATGGCGGACGGTATGCGACCCACCTCACTCACCTTATCCACCGCATGGCGGTCAATTTCACAAATCATGTGATCATCGATCGTGCGGCGGCTTTCTTGGGCACAGGACTGCGCGATGATCTCCAGCTTGTCGGAAGCTTCTGCGTTGCTCAAATGCTGGGCGGAACTCACTTCGGCATTAACAATCTTCATACTGTCCTGCAGATCGAGATGACGCCCATGCCCTCGGTATCCGGCAGGTTTATTCGGGAAGATCATCATGCCATTATGCACGGGTGATGGTTTGTCTGAAAGCTTGAGCGCCCGCGCCATTTTCTTGATTTCATCCTGAATGGCTTTCGGAATTTTACTAAAGTTATGGATTTCAAAACCGTCATGGGTGGTATCAAACACAATCAGCCCGGCTTTAACGGCATCAGCAACCAGCTTGCTGCGCGCTTCCTGATTACCCGGAATGGCCGGTGTGCCGATCACCAGAACGCTGCGTTTCACATCAATCGGGCGGGCCGTGCTGCGGTAAATCGGATTTTGCCCGCGCAACAGCCCACGGTTTTCAAGGATTTTGCGCAGCTGCGCTTCTTCTTCAATTTCCGTGCCTTGCGTGCCGGTAATAACTTCCATCATGCTGCCCGGATGATCAGCAAACATCATGGCTGATGTTTTGGCATCGCGCGTGATGATAATGCCGCCCAGATCAAGTTCATGAGGAATGCCAAATTCGGCAGCCCATTCCTGACGTCTTTTGTAACGCACATAGTTATCGGCATATTCGGACAAGCGGTCATGGATGGTTTGCGTCAGCTTAAGGCGCGCATATTCGGCATCATGCTTATGTTTGCGGCGGCCCTGATACCAGGCTTGCTCCAGATAGGCCTGATAGCGGGATGCATCCAGCGCGGCATATTCATCGGTATTATTTTCTTTGGCTGCTTTTTTGGTTTTAGCGGCATATTCACGGCAAAATTCAGCCAGCTTGGATTCTGCAGGGTCCATGCGCTCGCTTGCGGCAAAGAAAGCCTCTTTAGTCATTTTTAGATGCTCTTCATAGCGCGCCGCATAAGTGGGCCAGATTTCATCCCAACCGATCTTGGGCTCGCCATGCGCAGCCACATGCGCATCGATACGTTCCTGAATAAGAGCGGCATATTCCTCATCCATGGCGATCTGGTTTTGATGCCCCTTCGCCCAGGGGGTAGAGGATGCTTCCACGCCAAATTTGTTACGCAGCGTTTGCGTTTGTTCCATATTCGCGCCAAAGGCCGTGATATCGCGCTGCCAGTATGCGGCGCTCCGCAACGTCACGCCCCACATAACATCACTGCCGGAAAGATGCGCTTCCATCACGTTATAGCTTTGGGAACGATCTTCCAGATTGGTGAACAGGCCGACAATATCCTTAAAGTTCTTTTCCACTTCCTTTTGGCGCGGGGTATAGCCTTCGTGCAGGACAGAGGTCGCATCGAATTCCGCAAAGGTCGGGCGCTCAGGGATTTCATCCGGCGATAAATCAGGATGCGCTTTTGCCAGCCATTCACGCCAGCCTGTCTGGAAAAATGCCGGATCGAATAGTTTGCGCCCGCGGGAATCCGTATCATCTTCCGTACGCATATCGCCCAGAATGGCCATGACGCCCTTGATGCGCTTCACGCCTTGCTTGTCGGTGTAATACGCCGCCACGTAATAAGGCGTGGTATAGGCGGAGTGACATCCCGCATTCGGGGCATAGATAACGGTCTCGCCGCTTTTGCCGCCATCCTTGGAATAGTTTTTAAAACCAGGCTGATCCAGCGGCACAAATTTTATACCCGCCAGACGAGACGTGGCTTGTGATCCGTAAGCGCGGCGGTAATTACTGCGGATAGCTTCACAGACTTCCGGCGTAGCATGAATTTCAACCCCCCTGGGTAAGTTGGCAAAGGGAATACCCCCGGCATGGTCAAGATGGCGATGGGTAATGAAAATAGCATCCGTATCATCTGAAATTCTGGGCACGGCACCGGATCGCGGCGAGCCGTTCGGTGAAGGTTCGTACGGGATATCAAATGTCAGAGTAACGCCACCTGCGGAAAGCTCCTTACACGCGCCCAGGCCATCGCCGAAGCCATCAATCACAGGCAAAACCCGGTTCCCGAAACGCGAGATATAACGGAATTTAAAATCATCCCCCGAGCCGGGATTTTGAATTTGCAGCGGGGACGATAAAATCAGATGCGTCTGGTCGTACCGGGCCAAAGCTTCCATCGGTACAGGCGCATCATGCGCGGCAATGCGGGAAGCCATGCCGTTGATCGCCCCCAAAGCGCCTGCCTGACGGTAATGCCCCGCCGTGCTTAAATCATGCCCGGCCAGATTAAGCTGCGTCAGGACATGCCCGCCGCTGCCGCCGCGTGCTTTTTCGGTAAAGACCTTCATAAGGTCGGGGTAATAAACAGGTTCGTTTTTCGGGGCATGTGCGGGCAGAAGGCTGGCCTGCACCTTGATGCTGCCGCTATCCCGGCGCATGACGGTCAGAGAATTATCGTATGACTTGCGGGTTACGGTATGGCGGGTCAGTACCTCGGCCTTGTTTTTATCAGCCATAGCCAGCTGCGGGGCGAAGCTGTTGGTGCCCAGCCCGACCAAGGCCTCAACCATCATCGGGTCCTGCGGCAGGGCCAGAGAGTCAGCCCCTTCCGCTGCGCGTTCCTGAAAATACAGGCTTTGCCTAAAATTAAATCCGCCTTCCGGGCTCATTCCTGCCAGAGCGGGAATGCTTTTGCCGATAGCTTCTTCCAGACGGCATTCCGCCATAATTTTGGCCGCATCGGGGTATTCAGAACTTTTCAGCGGCGAGATGATACGGCTGGCAAAATTCAAACAGTCACGTACAGCGTCAGGGTTATTCAAAGGTACATCAACACGATCGATCGAAAGATGGGTAATCTCGCCCTTCGCATTGGCTTTTAAGGACAAAAGCGAACGTACACCTGTCTGGTTATGAGGCGTACGGTACCAGTACGTGATATTCAGATCCGTAATTTTCTTCTTGGAAGAAATGCTGCCATCAACCTTAACCACACCGGCGCCGCGGGTGATTTCGTCCCAACGCCCCTGACAGAACGCAATTTGTTCTGTGCCGGGGGGCAGGCCCAAGTCGTGCATTGTTATTTGTTCAACCAAGTTTTCTCTCTTTACTCAATTAAGCTTATCTAAAAACCCTTGTCTCAGCTTACGGCTCCGGTCGTCCGCCTGCCTGAATAAGGATGAATGGCGATGCCTCCTTGCCGGTTTTATAATCCAGCAGGCCTTTTTCTACGTTCCAGGCATCACGGTATTCCTGAGGCAGTCCCTCCAGATCGGCTTTTGTGAACATATCCACAAAGACGGAGAGAATAAGAGGTTTAATCTCCGCATAGAGCGCCTCCATTTTCTGGCGATCGGGCGAACTGCGGTAATTCATTAAGCTCTTGTCAATGCGGCCCGGATTAATACCCAGATTTGGACCGTTATGTTTATGCCATGCTGTTTCGGTCATCTGTTCGTGCAACGTAAACAGTTGAGCCAGCGCCACAGCATGCGTCCGGCAGGCACGCCTGTTTTGGCCGCATCACGCAAAACATCCGCCAGCGGTTTGACGCGGTCGTACAGCCCCAGGGGATTATCTTTCTCATCAGTAACCAGCAGATTATGACGGTCCATGCGCCCGCGATCGACCAGACCCATCTGGATCAGCGTGGCAAAAACCACTTCTTCGGCCCGTTCGGATGAATATTGCCAACCTTTGGTCAGCGGCATTTTCAAAGCGCAGAACTGTAATATTTTCTGGCGCAGATCCGCCGCATGTCGGAGCTTTGCGCGCGCCCGTCACTGATCGCCGTCAGATGCTTCAGCTGATTATAAGCCCGCTGCCCTCCCAGTATATCAAAGCTGTCGATAATCAGGGGCTTTTCGCCGTAACGCTTTTCGTAAGCCGCCTTATATGTATCCAGAAACTTTTGAAAGGACTCCATTTCCGGCACTATGACTTCCTGTTCGAACTTGTCAGGCTGCTTGGGGTAGCTGGCCTTCAGGGCGGAACCAAGTTCCTCCAAAGGAAGGGGGGCTTTCTTCATGAACGGATGGCTGCGCGCCTTATCACCTTTTTCAAAATCCTGAAAAACGGCGATCCATCCGGGGTGATCCGCCGGGGGCGTCATGGTAAGCCCTGCTCCCAGCGCCTGTTGCTGTGCAATTTTTTCAACCGGAGAAAGACGTGAGAAATGGTCGAGACTTTCCGCAAAAACCTGCGGTTTGTATTTGGGGTCGGTAAAAATACTCTCCCGGTCCATAATCTGTTCCGGCATCGGCGTTGTGGCGTTTAACGAAAATTCTTTTTTTAGTCTTTATGTTATAAGCCGCACGGTATTCAGGAATGGCATTCAGCTTGGGCGTTTCCAACTGAGGGAATACGCGCTTTTGTCCTTCCAGCAATATAAAGTTTTCCGGATCACGGGCACGTTCTATCAAAGCCTCGATAAGCGGGTTAGCCGAATCCATCCCCAGATCCTCAACCCGTGTGGGCACATCGAAAGCACGCCCTGCCCCAATGCGTTTACGCGCCTCATGATATGATTTGGGCAGTGGTCCCATATGATTTTCTGCAATATGAGATACGAAATACCCCTGTAACAGTTGCTCGCCAATCACGCTCCATGCATCCATCCGCGATCTGTTTTCAACGGCCCAAGGCTCGTTCGATGTGTATTCCATACGCAGCTGTGTAGAAATTTTACTCATATCAATCGGCTGAGATGATGCCGCGTTATAGGCCGGATCACTCAGCCGTTTATGAATTTCAATCTTCCATGCCAGCGCGCGCGCGGCTTCCGGCGCATAGAATTCATTCTCCAGACAATAGATCAGGTATGCCAGACCATCTTCCAGGCGCTCGCTGCTGGTGGCGAGGCTGCGGTCCATACGCGCAAACCAGAAATCACTGTTTTCCCGCACTTTGCTGTTCAAATTACCAAGAGAGATAAATAAACCGCGCATATCTTCACGGTAATCGGAATTACGTGAAAATGCGGTATCACCCGCTATGATCATGCCGCCACAGCTATCGATGGTCGGAATCCAGACCCCTTCCATATGATCTTCTTCCTGCGCCGCGCGCCCGAAAGACGCCCGCGGGTCGGCACGAGAAATCCTCATCATCCCTTCTTTATCAAGGGGAATCACCAGACCGGTATCGCTAAAAGCATTGATAAGGTTCTGGCGCATGGCATGGCTGTATTCAATATTGGGGGAAAGCACATCCCGCTCAAAACGCTCCCCCACCCCGGCGCCGCGATCCAGCTGATACACCGTACGCAGCGCAATCTTGTGCTTGCCGATCTTGACCGGATGGCGGTGGTCAACATCCACAGCCAGATTATGCGCCATCACACCGCCGCTGATTGATTGATCTTTGTAGAAAGGGCGACGGCCTGCTTGGAAAGTATCCAGCCAGAATCTACCCCAGATAGCAGAATCCCGCGCTGTCAGGATCGCGGGATTGCTTTTTGAATTTTCGTAGTATTCATATTGATAGTCATCAAAATCGGGACGACCAGCCTTATCAGAAAACAGGGTATTCCCTGAATACGAGCTGATTAGACGCGCTCGCCGATCAATATCAGGAAGGGGGATAGGAGCTTTTTTTTGTTTTGCTATCACTGACACTATATTTCGCTTTCCCAAATTTGCATCTGAACCTCCGTTCGCCGAGCAGCAAAGCCAACCGACAAACGCCTGCTTTTCAAACAGAAAACGGCGGTCCACATGCGCAAAAAGCGCAGTGCAGTATAATGCAGCTACAGGCTCTCCTCCTGCGAGCTGAATTGACCCTTTTCGAGCCCTTCCCTGTTATTTTTCCGTTCCGTCTCTCGTCTGAAATCTTACCAAGCAGAGCCTATATAAGATGTTCATAGTTAATTCGGAACTTAGGAAAAAAAAATGCGATTTGTCACTTATTAAAATTCAGTTTATAAAAATTTTTCCATAGAATCATATAGTTGTGTATTTTTTTAGTAAATATTATGAATAAAAAACCCAAAGGCCCAAAATGACATCCGCTCTGATCACCCCCTCGTCACTGACTGAAATAATGTCGCCCCCGGCATCTGATTTTAAAATACTGGACGCCAGTTTTGTTATGCCGGGCACCCCCGTATCAGCACGAGATTCTTTTTGCAAAAACATATCCGGCGCCGCGTTTTCGATTATCGATGAAGTAGGCGGATAAAAATAACAACCACTGGCCCCACATGCTGCCACCCACAGAGCTTTTTGAGGCAGAAATGGCGCGTTTGGGAATCAAAAACGATACTCAGGTTATTATATACGGGCAATCCGGCATTGTTATGGGGCCGCACGTGCCTGGTGGACATTTCGTTTCTTTGGTCATGATAACGTATGCATATTGGATGGCGGCTTGCCCGCATGGGAAGCATCAGGCTTGCCGTTAACGGCTGATCAAACAACGCCTGCCCTGCGTACGTCTTATAAAGCGTACAGACGTACGGAACTTGTGCGAGACCTGACTGCCGTACAAAAAAGAATATTCCCAGACAATGATTCTGGATGCCCGCCCGGCGGAGCGTTTTTCCGGTCAGGCGGCAGAACCACGCCCCAGCCTGCGTAGCGGTCATATCCCCGGATCAACCAACTTTCCCTGCATGCAGCTTGTTGATCCTGCAACAGGCACACTAAAACCCAAAACTGAATTGAAGGAAATTTTTGAGGGCATAGGCTATAAGCCCGGACAAAAAGTGATCACAACATGCGGCAGCGGCGTAACTGCCTGCGTTATTGCCTTGGCGCTTTATGAACTGGGTTATCCCGATGTTCCTGTCTATGACGGATCATGGAGCGAATGGGGCATGCCGGAAAGCGGCACGCCCGTAGAAACAGCTTAAACGGAAGGTCCAGGGCCGTCACTTTTGAAGGCCTGCAACCATAATTTTTTAGCATATTCTGCGCTCTGCCGGCCGCCGTTACGCCACGCAAAAGCACCCACACCTTTATCCTGCTTGCCAGCTTCTACATCCATGGCCACAGCCATGTCACCCGCCACGTTTAGGCTGGTTTGCATCATATCAAACACACGGTCGACCACCATGATCATGGCAAATACTGCCGCTTGTTCCTGGGCTGTAAATCCCTGATAACCCAGAACCGGCGCCATAAAGGCGATACTGGACGCCGGAATACCCGGCGCGCCAAACGCCACCATAACGGATGTCGCCATGATGACAGCCTGATCCATCAGACTGGGGTCGTGCCCTAACATCATCGAAGCGCATAATGCCGTCATCCCCAAGATAAAGCGATGTACCCAGCATATTAAAAACTGGCGCCCCAGAGGCACAACGGCATTGCGAACAGTTTCACTGATACCCAGCTTTTCCAAGGCTTTCTTGGTAAAGGGCATAGTGGCTGAGCTGGATGAAAGGCTAAAAGCCTTGCCTTTAACACCAAAGACCTCTTTCAAGCCCTTAAAACCATGCCCATACGCGATGACAGAGCTTAATAAACCGACCCCGGCAACGCCCATAGCAAGCAGCACAGTTTGGTAATACCCCATATATTGCTTGAGATCTTCCGCTCCACCTTGCGCCATCGTCATCGAAAGCAGGGAGAAAATGGCAATCGGCCCCGTCACATTAATGAAGCCCATAAAAGCCTTATCGAAGTAAGGCGTAAATTTATTGACGGCATCCCCTACAGCAGCCCCGGCAGCACAGAATTTTTGCGTAAGCCAGTTTTTGGCATTTGTGCTTTTATCTTTAAGCCCCTTATAGGCAAAGGTCAGGCCGATAGAGCCGCCCATGGCAGGCAAAAGGTAATCTGCCAATGAATATTTCTTCAGCAGCGCCGTCGTTTCAGCAAGCCCGTTATTGAAATCGCCTTGAGCAAATTGCTCATAGGAGGCTTTCAGCAGCTCCCAGAAGCCGCGTAATTCTTCGGAATTTTGTTCGTAATAAGCACGGCTTAGATCAATCGCACCCAGTTGATCGGACATAAATTCCGTAGCACCGAAACCAACGGCAATCCCCGCGGCCATTAACCCGGCGAATCGAGCAAATGTCCCCAGTTCCTGCACAATGTTACGTTCGGAAAAGGATTTAAAAATGTTCATGGAAATAAAAGGCACAGCCAGAAGAGGCAGCGCGGCGAAGAATAAACCCGGGGTTTTATTGACAATCTCAACATCCCCAACATCCATACCGTGCAGACCCGCCAGAGTACCGGCCAACGCCGCCAAAAGAAATTTATTGTGGCGCAGATGATCTGTCAGTGTTTTGACGCGCTCAAGCTGATCTTCACTTACATCATAACGAATGTTATTTTTGCGGCAGAATTCCTGAAACGCTTCCGCACTTTTTAAAATTTCTTCTGTGGGGGTTTCTTTTGAAAATACCGAGAAGACTGTTCTTAAAAACCCTTCTTCGGATTTCATATCATTACGAAGCTTTTCTATTTCGGCTCTTGTTTTCTCAAGATTTTCGCCGGAAAGAAAGGCGTCAAGACGCGCGCTGGAGAGTTTTTTGGTATCAAGCGCCGAGCCTGATTTTAGATCAGAGGAAATAGACACGAACAACTCCCGTCATAATTAATTACTTTTTATGACGAATAGTGATAACGGCCTTACGGAAATACGTCAATAGGGAAGTTAAAAAGGAAAATGGCGATCCCAGCAGGACTCGAACCTGCAACCCCCTGCTTAGAAGGCAGGTGCTCTATCCGGTTGAGCTATGGGACCACTAAATAAAAAAACACGGATATGACTAATAATACGGCAGGCGCCGCATATCAAGATTTTTTGGCTTTCGCCGGCGGGGTGTATTTAAAGTTATCACTATAGTTACGCGGTTTGACGCGGCGCTGATGCGGCTGCACAAGGGTATAGCGCCAGCCTTCCTTTTCTGCAAAAGCCACAGCTTCCGCCTGCGAAGAAAATTTCAACCGAACCTGATTATTCGTATCACCTGATGAAACCCAGCCCATCAACGTATCCGGCGTGCGCGCTGTTTCCAGCTCATATTCCAAAAGCCAGCACGAAGTCTTGCTCCGGCCTGATTGCATTGCTGTTTTGCTGGGTTGATATATGCGTACGTCCATGACGGTAATCCTATAAAAATTATTAGAAACCAAAAACCTTTTTTATATTACCAGCGATAAAGACGTCTGGCTAGAAGGCCCGTAATGCCACCCGCCAGGAGAAAGGGCAATAAATGTTCTATCACAGCGTGCGTGATCTCATCATTCGCACAAATGATGTGCAATCCGATAAAAGCCATAGCCGCCACGGCAAGGCTATTCATTAGCGCCATTAGCAACGGCGCAGTTGTGCAGGCGCGGCGGATCATCAGAGCCATAACCAGTGCCGGAATAAAGCCAAGCATCAACCCGGTGGAAAAACAGTGCCGCCAGCGCAAAAGATCAGGCATGTGAATAGTTTCTTCCATGGAACGGAAAGCCACCCACACAATAAAGGCAATCGTCCCCAATAACGGCGGAATGCTCATCCAGCGTGCGCCGCGCATATCGGGAACACAAAGCCAGGCCGAAGCTAAAACAGCACCCAGCCCTGTTAACAGGACAATAAGGTTATCGATAATGAAATAAGGGCTGTATAGAACATCCTGAATGTCAGAACGCACACCCAAAAACCAGATGCAAAAAGCGGTGTACAAAACAGCCGCGCCCGTCCAGATAAGGGCCCGAACAAAAGGCGACAACAGGGGTTTAAGCGGCATGCATTCACCGCTCAAACGTTCGATAAGCTGTTCTGTATCAAGTTTACTATTCATGACAACTCTATATCTTCCCGTAACTTTTTAAGTGTGCGGTGTAAAGATACCTTCACCGCTGACACACTCATATCCATCTCCTTTGCGGCCTCTTCAATGCTGTAACCTTCAACGCGCACAAGCATGAACAGGCGGCGCTGCTTTTCAGGAAGCTTGCCCAGCGCTGCCTCCATATCCTTTAATTCGCCGGCATGGGCCGGATTGGTTACATGCGTAGCTTGAAAATTATGATCATCAAGATCAGTCTGCATATTCTGGCGTGTACTGTAATGCTTACGCAGATAATCCGCCCGCCGGAACTGGGTAATGGCCATCAACCATGGTTTAAATGACTTGCCGGCGCTGTATGTATGAAGCGATTTATGTACGGAAAGCAATACATCCTGTGCGATATCTTCAGCCCATTCGGCATTTGATAGGCCGCCCATCAGGTAATTACGAACATACGGAAAAATTTCGGAGAGCAGCTTGTGATAGGCTTTTTTATCGCCGCCTTGCGCCTGAACAGCCAAAGATTCCCATGTTGGGGGGGAGGAAGATTCTGAGGTCATGAAAAGACCTCAAGGTCCGTGTGAATGTGAGTGATATGGTCGGAGCGGAGGGATTCGAACCCCCGGCCCTCTGCTCCCAAAGCAGATGCGCTACCAGGCTGCGCTACGCTCCGACTTTTTTTCACGGATCTTTTCATACACCAAGCCCGCCGGGGATACAAGCTTTACTCATGCGCCGGCGATAAATGGGTGTTGTTGAAGAAGGAATGATAGACAACATCCCCCTCTTCAATCCCCAGCCGGTCCGCCATTCCACCATTAATTTCAAGCACAGCCTTGCTGCGCTTACCGGATGTAATCTGGGTCGATCCTGCGGTTTTGCCATGGAATGAATATGCTGAATGCGTCCATCTTCCTCGATAAACAGCATATCAAGCGGGATCAAAGTATCCTTCATCCAGAATGTGTGCATTTCCGCCATGCGGAATAAAAATAGCATGCCACTGCCCAAAGGCATTTCCTTTACAAACATCAAGCCTTTAGCTTGCTGGGTTTTGGTAATGGCCAGCTCAACATCAAAAGCATGCTTTTCACCTTTTTTGTTTACGATAACCAGCACCTTTTCAAGATCCCTTGGCACATGCGGTTCAAACAGCTCCACAGCCAGCGCACAGAATGCCGGCAAAATCAGCGCCAGCAGCAGCACAGGCAATAAAACTTTCGTACGAATTTTCATGGATTATTCTCCTTTATCCTGTTTTTGCAGGCGCTCCAGCTCTTCAATAGCTGAAAAACGGTCAATCAAACCTATAAATTTACCGGTTTTTTCTTCTACCACCATCAACGGAGAGCCATGTTCGACCAGCATATGAATCCCTTCCCAAATCGGGGTTTCGGGGTGGATGCTGTGGAATTTGCGCTCCATCAAATCTTCAACCTTCAGCGGTTTTATCTTTTTCAGGCGTTTGGCGATACCGGGAGCCGCACCGATTGTCACGCTGCCCTGCCCCGCGCCGGGAATATTAAACGATACGGGAATAAGGTTTTTAAGAACGATATGTTGACTGAGGAACCCCAGCAATACACCATCATCATCAACCACAGGAAAGCTTTCCCGCTGGTGTTTTTTGAACAGCTTCATAGCCGCACCGATTTCCTGATCGGGCGTTAATGATGGTACATTCTGGACAGTAGCTGAAGAACAAGGCATAGCGGTTATCGATTCTGTTTCCATCCATTCTGGCGGAGATCCGGATCATTGCCAAGGGCCTTACCCTTTTAATCCCGCCTCAACCATGCGGGCATAAACCCCGTTCTGGATCAGCAGATCATCATGGCAGCCGCGCTCGACAATATTACCATCCTGCAGGACCAATATTTGATCCGCATGCTGCACGGTCGACAGGCGGTGGGCGATTACAATCGTGGTACGCCCTTTTTCCAGCTTTTTAAGAGCGTCCTGCACGGCTTTTTCGGATTCGTTATCAAGGGCTGAGGTGGCTTCATCCAGCAACAAAATCGGCGCATCGCGCAGGATAGCACGGGCAATCGCAATCCGCTGGCGCTGCCCGCCCGACAGTTTTACGCCGTCTTCGCCCAAAACCGTGTCATACCCCTCCGGCAGCGCACGGATGAAATCATCGGCAAAAGCGCCTTGGCAGCGGCTTCAATCTCTTCAAACGAAGCCCCCGGCCTGCTGTAGGCAATGTTTTCCGCCACAGATTCATCAAAAATCGTAATGTCTTGAGACACCAGCGCGATATGCCCCCGCAGCGATGCCAGCGTATAATGGCGTATATCAACGCCATCAATGCGGATACTGCCCGCCAGAGCATCATAAAAACGGGGGATCAGATTAATGATCGTGCTTTTACCGCCGCCGGAAGGCCCCACCAGGGCAGTGACGCTACCGGACTTTGCTGTAAAATTAATGTTTTTCAACGCCTTAATATCGGCTTCTTCATATTGAAACTCAACATTTTCAAAAGTGATTTCAGGTGTACGTGTGGATAACACTTGCGCGCCATCCACACTCGCGATGGCGGGCACGATATCCATCATCTCAAATACGCGGCTGGCTGCCCCCAAACCCATTTGCAGACCGCTGGTCAGGCGGGAAAGCTTTTTCATCGGCTCATACGCCATGATAAACGCCGCCAGAAATGCGCCCAGCTGGCCTGGCGTCATGGTCCCGGCCGCCGCTTGCGTGCCGCCGTATATAATGACCCCCATCAGGATCAGCCCGATCAGAACCTCATTCACCGGGGTGGTCATATTGGAAACCCGCACAGCTTTTACGTTGAGACTGCGGACCTTATCAATAGCCTTCCCGGCACGCTTTTCCTCATGCCCCTCCATGCCGTAAGCTTTCACCTGCCGGATGCCTTGGAATATCTGAGAGAGAAGCCCGGAAAGACCGCCCATTTCCGCCTGCATATCACGGGAAAGCCCCCGAATTTTCTTCCCCACAACCCCAATAAAAGCAGCGGCAAAGGGAAGAACAACAAAGGCGGCAAGTGATAATTGACCAATCTTGATAGACCATAACAGCAACAAGAAAAACCAATGTTGTCAAGCTCTTACCAATACCTGTTAAAGTATCGGACAAAGCCATGCGCACCACATTCACATCATTCACCACGCGGGACAATAACTGCCCGCTGGGGTGCGCGTGAAAAAAAGCCAGATCCAGCCCCATAAAATGGCTGAACAGGCGCTTTTGAATATCCCCCACAATGGTCTGCGACACTTTTACCATGATAATCGTATGTGCATATGTCGCCACCCCGCGCACGGCAAACGCGGCAAATACAGCCAGCGCTACGGGCATAATCATACCGCGTTCCTGCTGCCCCAGAACATCATCCAGAATGGGCTGCATAAGCTGGGCAATCAGCCCTGTCATGGCCCCCGCTATTGCCATAAAGATTCCTGCGCGACCGATCGCCCCCCAATGCGGGCGCACATAACCACGCACCAGCCTTTTGATAAGGTCCAGAGTTGATGGTGTTTGCGGCGTTGCAGCGTGTTTTGTCATATCAGAAACTTCTAAAGCTATGCTAAAATGGTAGCAGGTGAACAGAACATAAGAAAGGGTTCGGACGCAAGGCTGCAATGAAAAACCCCTATGAAAAAAAGCGAACCGCCGCAACAACCATCTTCCGGGATCGGTCTTGCACTTGGTGGCGGTTTAGCGAGAGGGTTTTCTCATATCGGCGTTTTGAAATCCTTTGCCCGGCACGGTATTCGTCCCTCCCTTATTGCAGGAACATCCATAGGCGCTGTTATCGGCGGCTGTTATCTGGCGGGAAAGCTCAAGGAACTGGAAGACTGGGCCTTATCCCTTACCCGTTACAAGGTTTTTTCCTATCTCGATTTTAAAATTCGCAGCGCTGGCCTCATCGGCGGCAACCGTCTGGTTGATGAAATGGAGCGGCACTTAAAAGGTCTGATGATTGAAGACCTGCCGGCCCCCTTCATTACCATCGCCACAGACCTTAAAACCGGCCATGAGGTCTGGATCAGAAAAGGCAATCTGGTTGAAGCCATGCGGGCTTCTTTTGCGCTGCCCGGCATTTTCAGCCCGGTTGAACGCGATGGGCGGCTGTTAATTGATGGCGCGCTTGTGAACCCCGTCCCAGTTTCTGCCTGTCAGGCATTAGGCTCCCGTATGACCATAGCCGTTGACTTGAATGCGGACATCATCGGGAAAGCATCAGACCATGGCAAAAATTATCAAAAAATTATCGGTTTCGACATTTTTGACGATAATTCCGTTCCGCCGGAACAACAAAGCATATTCAGCAGCTTTTCCCTGGGACGCCGTTTATTCCGCCGCGAAAATGAAAATGAGCCGTCACTGTTCGGCGTTATGGTGTCATCACTCAATATTATACAGGATCGCCTGACACGATCCCGCCTTGCGGGTGAACCGCCGGACGTGCATATCAAACCGCATATAGGTCATATCGGCCTTCTGGAATTTGAAAAAGCCAAGGAACTGATTATATCCGGCGAAGCCGCAGCGGAGCGCAACATGCATAAAATCAAAGCCGCTGTAGAAGTGTTTCTGGGGAATTCCCCAGTGGGGCATTAACGCCGCACCCCGGCACGTTTTTTGTGCTTACGGTCGGGCAGTGGATTTCCCCATTTAAAACGGTCCACCATGAAAACAGGATGTACGTTGTTATATTGCGCGCACAATATAGCCAGCGCCTTTTTAAGGTCAGTCAAATCCTTGATGCCCCGGAAGGCAGCGGAATGAAGACCGTTTTTCACAAGGCAGGTATCGATGTTTGCCCCGGCTCCGCCCAGAATATCATGCGACATACTGTCGCCCACCATCACGGTTTCACCGGGGTAAATGCCCTTTTCCTGCAAAATTTTCAGGCAGTACTGAAAAATAGGCATATGCGGCTTGCCGATATAATGCACCACACCGCCGAAATCCTGATAACGGCGGGCAATGGACCCCGCCCCCATGACATGGGTTTCACCGATAATCGCCTTACTGTCGGGATTGGCGCAGAGCGCTTTTAAGCGTTTGCGGGCTGCTTTGCGCAAGGCCGGCTCATAATCCTCGATGCTTTTTTCCGGCGCGTCCGATCCGCTGATGATCATAAAATCAGCCTCATCAGGTCGTCCACCACGCTGATATCAACACCTTCCAGAATTGATTTATCGCCACCGCGGCTAATCAAATAACAATTCTTGCCTAGCCCTTTGAAGATACCTTCATCCTGCGCTTGCAAGCCCTGCCATGTCATCTCGCCGGATGTCACGATATCGTTATACAGGGTGGAGGGGATACCAATCTGCTTCAGGCGCTCCTTATTGGAGTCTGCCGTTTTCCCGGAATTGGAAAGAATAATGATATATTTACCACGGGCTTTTAGTTCCTTCAGGCACTCAACAACCCCGTCATAAGGCTTTTCACCATCGTGCAGAACGCCCCATTGGTCAATGATAAAGCCGCTGTAGCTATCGGATATATCGGATATGCCCTGGCATAGTTTCGTCGCTGTCATACCAATAAGTGTATCGTATTGGCAGCGCTAATCAATACGCGATTTTACCTGCGCAGGGAATTATGCCGCCTTAGCGACATCCTTACCTAAACGCGGCTCTTTCCCGGCGACTGAACACAGGAACTGGTACAGCTTACCCACTTCGGAAGATGCGAAAGTCGAGCTGAGCAGTGCGCCATGGTCGTTTTCCGCGGCCTGATCGAATAATTCTTCGAACTGGCGGATATAACGCTGCACGTATGTACGGAATTCACCATCGCCGGTGAATTTCTCACGCGCTTTTTCCAGCGGCAACTGATCGCCCATTTGGGCAAGCTTGCGGGTAAACGCGCTAACATCACCCTTCTGGAAGGCTTTCCATGTTTTCTCGGAAATCTCACCATCAATCGCGCGGGTAAGATCGACAGACAGCGAGTGTAGGCTCTCCACGATAAACTTGGCAGCCGACAGGAATACCTCGCGCTGCTTGCGGATCTGCTTGCTGTTCAGTTCATTCACGAAGTTCGAAGCATCCTGAGAGGCCTTGAACAGCGATTCCGAATGACGGCTCAGCGCTTGTGCCGCCTTGCCGGAGGCATCAACAGCTTCACCAGACACCATCATCAGACGCTCAGATTCCTCCGAGAGGCTCTGACGCGCTTTTTCCACGCGGTCAGAACATCATTCGCCGCCTTACCAACATCATCGGCGCGCGCCGTCAGATGTGATACCGCCATGCTGAGGCGCTCTGCCATGTCGGAGGCAGAATCCGCCACGCTGGCAGCCTGCGCCTTGAGTTCCTGACCATAAGCTTCGGATGTCTGGAGCGAACCCTTCATCTGCTGTGCCACTTCACGGGCACGGATGGCGAATGTATCGCCCGCCTTTTTCAGTTCAGTCAGGGATTCATTAGCCGCTGAAAGCAGGCTTTCCGCTTCGCTTTGCACGCGGGCGACCATAGCTTCCGTACCCAGAACGGTCTCGGCGGATTTATCAGCAAACAAATCAGCTTCAGCTCGTGCCTTGCGCCCGGCTTCATCAAACCCGCCGATGGCCTTATCAGCCGAAGCATTTACAATCTCGGACTGGCGGATAAATTCCGTCCCCACCGTTTGAATTTGTGATACCGCTTGCCCGACCGATGCCGCCAGCTCATGGAACTGATCCTCGATCATCTTACGGATGTTTTCGATTTTAAGAATAGACTGGTCGGTAATCAGGTGAATATCCGATGACTGATCTTCCAGCGTGTGTGAAATTTCACGCATTTTCTGGCTGGCGGATTTGGAAGCCTCTTCAATATCATCCACACGTTCACGCAGCTCTTCACTTGATGTTTTCAAGATATCCGCCGCATGGTCGGAACCCTGACGCAAGCTAGTCAGCCGCTCTTCAAACACCACGCCGATCTGCTGCAATTTTTGCAGATTACTGTCGGTTGACACCTCAAACCCGTCTTTCAAGGCTTCAAAACGTGTTTGCACCTGCTCGGCCTTGTCGAGAACGCGGGTGTAGATAGGCTCCACCTCGGCAGAGGTCTTCTCCAGAGCCTCGCGGATAGATGTCACGGAAGACAGCGCACGCTCGGAATGAACGCGGAGCAAGGTAATCTTGCCTTCCAGCCCGTTTTCCAGCCCGCCCAGATCATCAAGCGCCTTGCCTGTAAACGCGCTGATTTCTTCGCAGCGCCCGGCAATAATATCTTTCAGGCTATCAATGTCACCACCTGCCTTGGAAGATACCTGATGCAGCTGGATCGTCTGGCGCTCCAGCGCATTACGGACTTTCTCGATGCTTTGCAGGGATTCCTGAACCTCATTCGTCAGGCTGTCTTTCTGCGCAATCATCTGTTCATTGATGGTGCGCGATTGACTGGCAACCTGCCCGGACAGCGTAGCAATTTCCTGAGCCTGACCACGTAAAACGGTGCGGATATTTTCAGCCGATACCACAGCTTTTTCCGTGGCTTCGTTCAGATCACCCACGCGGCGGGACAATGTGCTCTCAATTTGCTGATGGCGGCTATCGGCCTCGGCAATCGCGATGCTGATATCCTTGATCGGGTCTTCCAGCGCCTGACGCACTTCGTGGATCTTCTCGCCCAGTGTAAAGGCGGTCAGGGTCACTTTCTCGTTCTGCGCTTCAATCGCTTCGGACAGTTCTTCCACATGACGGCGCGTTGTGGATGAGGCTTCCTCAATTTTGGTGCGTGATGCTTCCAGCATGCTGACGATACCTTGGATATGCTCCATATTCCCGGCAGCAGATTCATTTAATTGATTAATGTGATTCGCCGTTGATTGCGTCAGGTTTTCAGCTTGCAGACGCGCACTTTCGGTTGATTTATGGAGCGAGTCCACGGCCTTACGCACAGCGGTGCTGATGGAATCTGCGCCGGAAATGGCAACATCCAAAGCTTCGGACAGCTGATTGGCGGCGAGTGTTCCCGCCTCTTCAATGCGGTCGGCTTCACGGGCAATACCGCTGACGGAGCTTTTAAGCTGGGATGTCTTGTCTTCCAGACGTTCCTGCAGCTCATCCGCCTTATTGCTCACGTAATCAACCGTCTCGCGCATGGTTTCGGCAGCGGCATTCAAATTGTCTGACACTTTACCGGCACGGCTTTCAAGTGCTGCCGCCTCTTCCGCCAGATCTTCACGCTGGCGGGCCAGTGTGTCGCTGGAACGGCTGACGGCTTCCACAGTCTGTTTGGTGATATCATCCAGCTCTTCCACCTGATTTTTGATCATCGAACCAAGGCGGGTTGTGTGTTCGGATACTTCCTGCACGGCGGCTTCAAGCGCCCCGGTCTGGGTTTCGAATTTACCGTTAAGTTCCTCCAGGCGCTCCGCTGCCTGATCGACAGACTCGCGCAGACGTGCGTGGCTGGATTGCAGATGTTCCTCAATAGAACGTGTCTTTTCTTCCGCCTTGTCAGCGGCTTCAATAATGCGGTCAGCCCCGGCACCCAGAGACTCTTCCATCTTGGTAGAACGGGAAAGAATTTTCTGTGTCGCCTGCTCCCAGCCTTCGATACCGGCCTGTGTTTTTTGTTCAATAACAGCAGTACGGCGCTCAATATCGCCTGTCATTTCAATAAGCTTAACGGACTTTGTTTGGATGGATTCTGAAAGACGATCGATATGGAACTCAGCTTTCTTGGTTAAGCTGGAGAAATCACGAATTTCAGTACGCAAGCCCTGACGTGCCCGGTGCAGGGATTTAAGCGTTGCACGGCTGGCGGAAGAAACTTCCACAGCCTGTTTGCACAAACGCTCAATATCGGAATTAATCACGCGTGCCTGCTCTTCCGTTGGGAACAACAGAGCCTGCAATTCACTGCGTAAGGATGCCGCATATAACTCCACATCCGTTTTGCGGTTGAGAGACGATACGATAAGCCAGAACAAAGCCGGCGGCGCAAAGATACCGGCAAACATGCCGCCCAGATCCTGCGGTGTCCAGCTCAGCTGCGTAATGTTGGCAATAACAAAGAACACACAGAAGGCGAACCAGAGTGACGTAATAGTGCCGCCGATCCAGTACACGGCCTTGTAACGACCATCATTTTCAATCAACTGACGCTCGGCATTAATGCCCGTCAGGAATGCCAAAGCTTCATCGTCGCTGTTGTCATTAATAATGACGGCAGGCTTTGATTTTGTTTCAGAAGAAGCATCCACAGCCGGGCCGCTTTTAATTTTGAGAGCGCCCAAAGCCGGTGCTGCAGACGGCGCCACAACAGGCCCCTTGGCGGCAGAAATTTTCTCGCGCAGATTATCGATTTTTTGTTCGGGAACAACCGGCTTTTCAGTTAACAAGCCGGATGAGTTTTCTTTTTTATCATTTTGATTTTCAACAGATTTTTCTCTATCAGAAAAATTGACAGATGCCTCGAATACCGGCGTCTTTTTCATGGCCCACAGCTCCCGATCGGTTTTATTCATGAATGGAATAGAAACGGATCAAGCCATGAAAAAAGGAAGCTGGCAACCCCGAATATCATCTCTTTATCCACACCCCTGTGGATGAAAGAGAGAATTTAACGGGCAATCAAAAGCTCAGCGCCATTCTTCGTCAATGTGGATATTTTTATGCCTTTTTTGATCTTGGCAATATAGGCTTTCATATCGGCTTTAATCTCCGGCGCCAGCAGGTAAAGCCCGATAATATTGGGAATACCCATGGACAGGATCATCGCATCCGTGAATGAGATAATATTGGACAGCTGGGCGGATGCACCCACCACCACAAATCCGCAGAATATCAGCTTGAAGGTAAGCTCAATCCAGTCGTGCTCGCCAAATAAATAGGTTGTTGCCTTAATCCCGTAATACGCCCATGTGATCAGCGTGGAATAAGCAAACAGGAATACCGCCACCGCCAGAACGTAAGGGAACCACGAAATGCCGCTGGCAAACGCAGCGGATGTCAGCTCCACCCCGCCAAGCCCTCGTCGTGCGATGCACGCCCGTCACAGTAATGACCAGCGCCGTCATGGTGCATATGATTACCGTATCAATAAATGCCCCAATCATCGCTGACCATAGCCTGCTGCGCGGGGGTGTCCGTCTTGGCTGTACAATGGACAATAGGCGCAGAGCCAAGCCCGGCCTCATTAGAAAACGCCGCACGCTGCACACCCACCAATATGCCGCCTAACAAGCCGCCAAACCCGGCCTCCAACGAAAAAGCACTGTGGATAATCTCTGTAAAAGCCTGTGGAATAGCCGTGAAATGCATGGCCAGAACAACGGCTCCCGCCCCCATATACACAACAGCCATGCCAGGAACCAGCCACCCGGCCACATTACCGATGGATTTAATACCGCCAATGATAACAACCCCGACCAATGCTGCTAAAAACAAGCCAAAAAGCCAGCCATAGCCAACCAGAAAACTATCGGCGCCGCCGGTAACTTCCAGAGCTTGCTGATAGGCCTGATTAGCCTGAAACATGTTACCGCCGCCAATCGCGCCGCCGATACAGCATACGGCAAACAGCCCCGCCATGAATTTACCAATAAGGGGCAGATTATGTTTGTCAAACGCATCGCGGAGGTAATACATCGGCCCGCCGGAAATGGCTTGCGGATGTTCCGCTGAAGCATGACGACGGTATTTCACGCCCAGATGCGTTTCGGCATATTTGGTCGACATACTGAACAGGCCCATAACAATCATCCAAACACAGCCCCCGGCCCGCCCGTGGTAACAGCAACAGCCACCCCGGCAATGTTCCCCAGCCCCACAGTCCCGGAAAGCGATGCCATAAGCGCCTGAAACGTGCTGACTTCACCGTCCTTGTGGTCGTAGGAGGTGTCGAACATCATCTTCCAGGAATGAAAGAAATAGCGGAAATTTACAAAGCCCAGATACAACGTAAAAAACAAGGCCGCCGCGACCAGCCAAAGCAGTATCAGCTTGACTTCCAATCCGTCCATCAGCGGCACGGAATAAAAAACAGCGCCGGAAAGCGCATCCGCCACAGGCTTAAACGCTTCATCAATCAGTGTATCAATAGCCATGAAACAATCCCTTCGTTATTCTTAGGAGAAGTGTAAGGGATTCATAAGCATGCCCAAGGATGAATCCATGAAGCACACGGGTTATTCAGAGTTTTTTCGTATTAATTAGCCATTTCACTGGCGCAGACCGGTTTCGATACAGGATGTGACGGGAAGATGGTTGCGGCCCAGCGGCGTACATCCGTTTCCGTCATCATGGACGCCTTTTGAATACGCGGTGCATAACGCTGACAGAACATGTCCGGGCGCATTTTAGCAGCGTCATTCGAAATTTTATTGGCAAACCCCGTACGCATATCATTCAACTTATCAACGGGACGCGGGTCACCTGATTTTTTGAAGCTGGCGAGCAGAATTTTTTCGTAAGTTTCAAACAGGGTCAGGTGACGCGATGTAAATTCGCGGTATGCCTGGTACAGATTACGCCCTGGTCCGGCGCTCGCCATGTGCTGGCAGTTAAGGCCGATTACCATCAGCTCGCTATGAATACGGATTCCCTGCTCGGCCTCAGCCTCTTGAGCCATATAGCACGAAGATGCATAGGCAGGGGATGTAGCCAAAACAAAACTTAGAATCGTCAAAAAGCACGAGGCGCATGAATACTTGATTTCCCTTACTGAAATGTGATTTAAGCAGTCTTCACTGTTGCAAGCTTATAGACTGATTATACATGAAAACGCAAAAGAATTTATACATTAAAACATGGGGCTGTCAGATGAATGTGTATGACAGCCAGCGCATGGCAGACATCCTGAAGGGCCTTGGGTATAAATCTGTGGATACCCCTGTGGATGCGGATATGATTATCCTGAATACCTGCCATATTCGTGAAAAAGCGACCGACAAGGTGTTTTCCGAGCTGGGCCGCCTGCGCCCCCATAAAGAAGCCAAAGAAGCCAAGGGTGACAAGCCCCTGATCGCCGTCGCCGGCTGTGTCGCACAAGCGGAAGGCGAATTTATCCTGGAGCGCGCGCCTTATGTGGATATGGTGTTTGGCCCGCAAACCTATCACGAGCTGCCGGAAATGGTGGCAAAAGCCACGGGCGCCTATGGCGATGCTCGCATTGTGAACACCGAATTCCCGGAAGTTTCCAAATTTGACTTCCTGCCCGAAGAACAAGACGTGCAACGAGGCAGCGCCTTTCTTTCCATTCAGGAAGGCTGCGATAAATTCTGCACCTTCTGCGTGGTGCCGTATACACGCGGCTCCGAGTACTCACGTACAGTGGATAAGATTGTGGATGAAGCAAAACGCCTTGTGGATAATGGCGCAGTTGAGATCACTTTATTGGGGCAAAATGTTAATGCATTTCATGGGGTTGCAGAAGATGGCTCAGTTTGGAGTTTAGGAAAGCTGATCCGTGAAATTGCGGAGATCAACGGCCTGCAACGCATTCGCTACACGACCTCTCATCCGCGCGATATGGATGAAGACCTGATCGAAACCCACGGCGCTGTGGATAAGCTGATGCCTTTCCTGCACCTGCCCGTGCAATCCGGCTCTGATAAGATCCTGAAAGCCATGAACCGCAAGCACAAGCGCGATCTTTATTTTGATGTTGTGGAGCGCCTGCGCAAGGCGCGCCCTGATCTGGCGCTGTCATCCGACTTTATTGTCGCCTTCCCCGGTGAAACGGATGAAGATTTTGAAGACACGATGGATATGTCCGCCGCGTGGGTTATGCCTCCGCCTATTCCTTTATCTTCAGCGCACGCCCCGGCACGCCCGCCGCCAATATGGGCGGTTTGGTACGCCCGGAAGTGGCATCCGAACGCCTGTCACGCCTGCAAGCGCTTATTAACGAACAACAGGCTGCCTTTAATAAAAGTTGTGAAGGCATGACAATGCCCGTGCTGTTTGACCGCCTGGGCAAGCATGAAGGGCAGGTTCAAGGCCGCAGCCCTTACAACCAATCTGTCTATGTGCAAGCCCCGAAGCGCATATTAGGAAATATTGTTGACATTAACATAATTAATGGATATGACAATTCCCTAACGGGGGAGGTAATCCTCCATGACCTAGACAACGAAGAGAAAAAATATGGGTAAACACGGGCGCGAAAAAAGAAAACATCCTAATCAGGACAGAGCCAACAACCAAAAATTTAACGAGCAAGCCGCCGCCACAAAAACTCCGGCCGCGCCCGAGACTGACGTTAACAGCGTAAAAGCACGCAATAAGGAGCAAGTACCTTATTTTAATGCCTTGCAAGACGCTGATGTAAAATTCACTTTCGGCTTGGGTCCCGCCGGTACAGGTAAAACATATCTGGCAGTTGCCGCCGCCCTAAAAAGACTGGAAGCCGGTGATGTCAGAAGCATTCTTCTGGTCAGACCCGCACTAGAAGCCGGTCAAAAAATCGGCTTTTTGCCAGGTTCGCCTGAAGAAAAACTGGCGCCCTACTACATTGAAATTCAGAACATATTCATCGAATTTCTGGGTAAATCCAAATTCAACAGCCTTGTGAATTCTGGCGCTATTGAATTTTTACAGCCCGGCTTTATTCGCGGCAGAACCTTTAAAAATTCTTATGTGATCGTAGATGAAGCACAAAACTTCACATACGGAGAAATTAAGACCGTTGCGTCCCGTATCGGCGAAGGCTCCGTTTACTGCATCATGGGCGACCCTGATCAGACTGATCTACGCCCCCAGCACTTGTCTGGTTTGAACGACTTTGCTGAAGCTCAAAAAATTAATCCTCGCAACATGGTGTTCACATTCATGAGCGCCAAAGGCATCGAAAGAAGCCCTGAGTGCCGGACGATCATTGAGAACTGCGCAGCCTATGAAAAAAGCAGGGAAGAACAGCGTACAACGGCAAAACCTCAGATGAACGGTCATGACCCCGCGCCTGTATAAAGTTTGAATTGTTTTAGTGTTGCTTTAATACTTTCTGCTATACTGAAATAGTGCAAAGACAGATAGAATTCTCAGGCAACACGCTTCTCCCCCTGCTGTTCGGGCCGCATGGCAGCCATCTTTTACATTTAGAGAAAAAACTGGGTATCCAGATCGCTGATCGTGGAAACACACTGACTTTGTCGGGGGATCAGTTTAAAATTGATCAAGCAGCGCGGATTCTGGACACATTATGGGACAGGCTAGAAAAAAAAACAGGATGTCGGTGTTGCCGAAATCGATGCGGAGTTGCGCTTTATGGCTTCAGAAAAAAACAACGGATAAAAAAAGAAAAAACAACTGACGAACAAAGCGGCTCCACCGTAAGGACACGCAAGAAACATATCACGCCGCGCTCGCCTAATCAGGCAGCGTATCTGGAAGCCATGAAGAAGAACGATATGGTGTTCGGGTTCGGCCCGGCGGGTACAGGTAAGACTTATCTGGCTGTCGCCATGGCCGTTTCCATGTTTATCGAAGGCAGTGTCGAGCGCCTGATCTTCACCCGGCCCGCCGTAGAAGCCGGTGAAAATCTGGGCTTTCTGCCCGGCGATATGAAGGAAAAAGTTGATCCTTATTTACGCCCCATTTATGACGCCCTGCACGATATGCTGCATTGGGATGTAATGATGAAAAAGATGGAAAGCGGCGATATCGAGATTGCCCCCCTCGCCTTCATGCGCGGGCGCACGCTTTCGAATGCGTTCGTGATATTGGACGAAGCGCAGAACACTACCTGCTCACAAATGAAAATGTTCCTGACCCGTATGGGCGAAGGATCGCGCATGGTGGTAACGGGTGATTTGACCCAAACCGACCTGCCGCGCGGGGTTATGTCGGGCCTGCGCGAGGCCTATGACACGCTGGAAGGCGTCGAAGGCATTTCATTCTGCCACTTCAATCGCGGCGATGTTGTGCGCCACCCCCTTGTCGGGCGCATCGTGGAAGCGTATGAAAAGCGTGATGAGCAAACACGCGATTGATATCCTTGTAAATGATACAAGCTGGGAAGCGGCTCTGCCGGGTTATGAGGCATTGTTGAGCCGCGCTGTGGGCACAACACTTACCCACCTTAACGCCAGCAAGACATACGAGCTTAGTATAGTCCTGACCGGTGATGCTGAGATACAGGAGCTAAACCGCGAATGGCGCGGCAAGGACAAGCCCACCAATGTCTTATCATTCCCGCAGGATGAAGACACACTACTGGGGGATATTATTCTGGCGCTGGGAACCATTGAAAGCGAAGCGCGTTCACAAGACAAAACGCTGGCGGACCATACCACGCACCTGACCGTGCATGGTTTGCTGCATTTACTGGGCTATGATCACGAAGTTGATGCGGAAGCGGAAGAGATGGAAGCATTGGAAATTGCTATTTGTGCACAACTTGGTGTAAAAAACCCCTATGCTGGTGATGACAAAGCCGCAAAAATCATGGCATAATGGTATGTAGTTAGAAAATTAAATATGTGCGCTTATTCTAAAATCGCCGTCAATGAGACGACACCAGGTCCGGTTATGAGTGAGGAAGAAGAACCTCCCTCGTCTCGCGCGCAGGATGTGCCTGCGCAGCCCCTTACAGACGACAGCCAAGCTGTGGATGACACTGCTCCTGCCCTGAACGGCACAGCAGATGATGTTTCTGTTACCCCGCCACCGCAAAACGGCAGTATTATTTCGTGGCTGAAATCCTTGCTCGGCAACAGGCAGGACACAAATCTGCGGGAAGCGCTGGAGGAATATATTGAAGAACATCAGGAAACGGAAAAACAGAGAACGGATTTATCCGTGTCCGGTGATGAACGAAATATCATCTCCAACGTACTGAAAATGCACGACATGACGGTGAAGGATATTATGATCCCTCGCGCCGATATTGCTGCCATTGAATGCCGCAGCACGCAGGAACAAATTTTCGCCCTGTTGGCGGAGAGACAATACAGCCGCTTCCCGGTTTATCACGAAACGCTGGATGAAATTTTGGGTACAATCCATATCAAGGACATTATTTCCTGCATGGCACGCGGTGAAAAAATCTCCGTTAAAAAGCTGGTGAGGGATGTTCCTATTATTTCCCCCTCCATGCGGGTGACGGACCTTCTGGTGCAAATGCGTGAAAGCCGTAAGCACATGGCACTGGTGGTAGATGAATTCGGCGGCATCGATGGGCTGGCGACAGTCGGCGATATTATAGAGGCCATTATCGGTGACATTGACGATGAACACGATCCGGAAGAAGGCCTCGAAATGTCGCTGCGCCCCGATGGCAGTGTTATTGCGGATGCCCGCGTGTATCTGGAAGAATTTGAAGAACATTTCGGCATGACCTTGCAGGAAGAGGACAAGGAAGATAACGACACGCTCGGCGGTCTTGTATTCTCCATCGCCGGCCGAGTCCCCACACGCGGGGAGATTCTGACCCATGATAACGGCATGGTATTTGAAGTACTGGAAGCGGATGCCCGCCGCGTGGGCCGCGTTCGCATCAGTAATATTCCCGGCTTGACCAAAGTTTAAGAAAAAGCCTATTTCTCTTTCCTATGAAGAACGGAATTCAATTTCGTAATTGGGCAGGGGTTTCAGAATCCCTGCTGGAATATCTTATTCTCTGCGTATTGGCATTCACAGCGGGGGCAACAGCCTCTTTCGCCATGGCCCCCTATCATTGGTGGGGATTATTATTTCCGGCATTCAGCGGTTTATACCTGTTGCTGCTAAAAACTCAAACCTTCAAAGGTGGCGCGGGATTCGGCTGGGCCTTCGGGTTCGGCTATTTCCTGTTCAGCCTGTCATGGATCGGCAATGCGCTGCTGGTGGAAGGAAATCCTTACGCTTGGGCCTGGCCGCTGGCTGTCTGTGCCCTGCCCGCTGCGCTCGCTTTCTTCCCGGCGATAACATCGGGAATCAGCTCAAAATTTTTTTGACCTTAAAAAATTAAGCGGGTTCCTATGCTTTTGCGCTCTTTTCTCCCTATCCGAATGGTTACGGGGGCATTTGTTCACAGGCTTCCCCTGGAATTTAAGCGCTTATGCGTGGGGGGAGAACCTTATTCTGCTGCAAAGCCTCAGCATTATCGATGTTTATACGCTATCACTTTTCACCTTTATTCTAACGGCTGTGCCAGGTTTTTGCCTGATCCGCCCCCGCTGCCTGACCCCGTGGGCGCTGGCATTTCTTGTCTGCATCTGTGCAGCCCTGTTGGCTCTATACGGCAACTGGCGGCTGACAAACGCCCCGATGACCATGCGGGACGATATAAATATCAAAATAATACAGCCCAATATCGCCCAGCATGAAAAATGGGACTCTCATAAAATTGCCGGACATTTTCAAAAACTAATTGATATGTCCTACGCCACGGGCAGTGAAATTCCAGAGCAAACGACCTTGGTTGTCTGGCCGGAAACGGCACTGCACAATATTTTCCTGAATGACCGGGGCGCACGGGGGTTGATACAAGAAATGCTGGGCAGCTATGGCGGTCCAGCATTTCTTGTGACAGGCGCCCTAATCCGCGACCCCGATAACACCTACGGCAATACAGTTATAACGATTGATAAATCCGGCGAAATAATCAACCGTTACAACAAGTTCCACCTTGTTCCCTTCGGAGAATACATACCCTTCCAACAATGGATCCCCATAGAAACCATTACGCAATTCAGCGGTTTTAAGCCCGGAAATGGCCCCGAAACCAAAACGCTTGATATTCCCGGCAGCAAAGCTTTCATGTTCAGCCCGCTGGTTTGTTACGAAATTTTATTCCCCGGCGCCGTTATTGATCCTGAAAACCCGCCGGATGCCATCATAAACGTCACTAATGACGGCTGGTACGGCTATAGTGCCGGCCCCTATCAACACGTATTAAAAGCCCGATTCCGCGCTATCGAAGAAGGAATTCCGGTTATCCGGGCAGCAAATACAGGGATATCCACAGTAATCGACTCTTTTGGGCGAAATCTTTCACGTTCAGAACTGTTTATTGATGGCGTCTACAACACAAATTTGCCTGTTTCTCAAAATAACACGAACACAATAAAAGGACTGTTTTACTGGCTGTTAACAGGAATTTTTTATGCATGCGGGGTATATGCAAGAAAAACAGCCAACTTCGAGTTGTAGAATAGCTGTAAAAATCTTATACCTAAGGTTAGTTGCATACACTAGTAATCGCCGTTAATTAGACTAGATTGATTTAAGTTATAAGAATTCAGGCCGAAGATCGGCAAATAAATAGATGACAACAAAACGAAAAACAAAAGGTACCCCGGATAATGTTGACGTACACGTAGGTCAACGCCTTCGGATCAGACGCTCCCTTCTGGGGATGAGTCAGGAAAAACTGGCTGAAGCTATCGGCCTCACCTTCCAGCAGATTCAAAAATACGAACGCGGCACAAACCGTGTGAGCGCGGGGCGCCTTTACCAGTTCAGTAAAATTCTGGGCGTACCGATTGCCTATTTCTATGAGCAGTTCGGCGAACCTTTCAACCAGAAAGAGGTGGCACAAACAGGCCTTTCCGATCAGGATCAGGATGGCTTTGAAGGACCAGGATCAGATCAGGAACCTGACCTGATGAAGCGCCGGGAAACGATTGACCTCGTTCGCTCCTATTACTCCATTCAGGACCCCAAGATTCGCAAGGATATGCTCAAACTCATGAAGTCGATGGCCCAAACATCAAGCTAATCCGCCGTGTTTTCCGTTTATTTTTGTACAAAATCTTGCTTTAACGCTTGTCTTGAGCCGAATCTCAGGCTAGCGTAACAGCTTATTTTGACAATCGAACAAGGTAGATTATAGAAAATGACTGGACAAGCAATGGCGCAACAGCTCTCCCCTTCCGCTCAAGCCAAACACGGCCTGACTGATTATATCTTCACCAGCGAATCCGTTGGCGAAGGCCACCCTGATAAAGTTTGTGACCGCATATCTGATACGGTTGTCGATATGTATCTGAGCGCGCAGCCCGATGCGCGCGTAGCTTGTGAAACGCTCGTAACAACTGATACTGTTGTCATCGCTGGTGAAACCCGCGGCCCCGATTCCATCACCAAGGATAAAATCGAATCCGCCGTACGCGATGCCATTAAGGATATCGGCTACGATCAGGAAGGTTTCAGCTACAAAAACTGCAAAATTGATATTCTTTTGCACAAACAATCAGCCGATATCGCGCAAGGCGTTGATATGGCAGACAACAAAGATGAGGGTGCCGGCGACCAGGGGATTATGTTCGGATATGCCTGCCGTGAAACCCCGGTGCTGATGCCTGCCCCCATTCACTATTCCCATGAAATTCTGCGCCACCTTGCGATTGCCCGCAAAACTGGGGAGCTGAAAGGCAAGATTGAGCCTGATGCCAAATCTCAGGTAACGCTGAAATATGTTGATGACAAGCCCGTAGCATGTACATCCGTTGTTGTGTCCACACAGCATGCGGAAGGCCTGTCTCAGGATGATGTGCGTGAAATGGTACGCCCCTATGTTGAAAAAAGTTCTGCCCGCCGACTGGATGCCCCCGGAAGAAGAATTCTACGTAAACCCCACAGGCCGTTTCGTTATTGGCGGCCCCGTGGGCGATGCCGGTCTTACGGGCCGCAAGATCATCGTGGACACATACGGCGGTGCAGCCCCGCATGGCGGCGGTGCCTTCTCCGGCAAGGACCCCACAAAGGTTGACCGTTCGGCCGCTTATGCCGCTCGTTATCTGGCGAAAAACATCGTAGCTGCCGGTTATGCCGAGGCTTGCACCATTCAGGTGGCCTATGCGATCGGCGTTTCCAAGCCTCTGTCTCTGTATGTGAATACACATCAGACAGGCACCGTGCCGGAAGCCGTTTTGGTGAAAGCCATCAGTGAGAACATGGATTTAAGCCCGCGCGGCATTCGTGAACACCTGAAGCTGAACCGCCCGATCTACGCCCGTACGGCTGCTTACGGGCACTTCGGCCGTGAAGCGGATCCCGATGGCGGCTTCAGCTGGGAAAAGACAGACCTCGTGGAAAAACTCCGCAAAAGCGTTGGCTAATTTACCTGTTAAATCGAAAAAATCGACCCTTGCAGACACCAGACTTTACGGTCGTCGCAAGGGTCGTCCTTTAAGTACCGCCCGCCATGAAGCGTTGACGGAGCTTATGCCTGCGCTTGGCATTCCAGAAAAAAAACTGACGGAAGATGGCGCGCTTGCGCCCGGCAGCCTGTTTGACAGCCCTGCCCCGACTATCCTCGAGATTGGTTTCGGTAATGGTGAACATGTAAAAGGCCTGATGGAGCAATCACCCGGCACAAATTTTCTGGCATGCGAGCCCTTTGAAAACGGCATGTCGGCCTTCCTGAAATCCATTCATCATACGCCGCTTCGCAATGTACGCGTGCTGATGGATGATGCTTTGAAGCTTTGCCTGTCATTAACCAGTGAATGTCTGGATGGCATATATATCCTCAACCCCGATCCCTGGCCCAAAGCACGCCATCATAAACGCCGGATCGTTAGCCAGGAAAATTTGACCACCTTCGCCCGCATTCTAAAACCCGGCGGCTTTTTAACCATGACAACGGATGTTGATGATCTGGCAGAATGGATGGTTACGCAAGCCAGTATGCACCACGCCTTCCGTTGGACGGCGGATAAGGCCGATGACTGGAAAACCATGCCGGAGGGGTGGATTCAAACCCGCTACGAACAAAAAGGTATAAAAGCGGGGCGGAAGCAGACATATCTGCTGTTTGAGAAAAAGAGATAAATTACAAACCTGCTCTCCCTTGCAATTTTGCCATAACAATGTTTTTCTACGATAAATAATTTTATACAGGATGGCTGAGCATGGCTGAAAGAAATGGAGATATAACACGCTGGATGGCTTTTTGGGGGCAAACGCCGGATTATTACGATAATAAAATGGGCGCCCTGCACATTACATTCACAAAAGCATCCAGTGCAAAGAAAGCGTACGAAACAATAGAGGGTGCTAACCTTTTGGGATACGATTCAACGGTTTATAGCCCCTCCCATGCCCCTTCGACAATTGTGATTTATGGTGAGGAAACGCGTTACCGTGACATCATAGAAAAATTAAACAGGATTTTTGGCGCCAGCAATGTAACCCCCTCGGGCGAAAGAGAGCCATCTATGCGGATTATGTACAAAACTTACGTTGACTATAATCCTCCCGCTGTGGAGTAATGCTCTCGATGACCCAAGTTTTTGTAAATATTTTCTTGCAAATGGGCTATCGTCCGCCTATATAACCCCTATTCCCGTCACTGTTGATTTGATAGTGGGTGAACCTGAGAAACCGGGTTCGCGCTTTTGGGCTTGGAAAAAACATTTAAAAAGATTTATGAAACAAACACCACTGGAAGAAAAAATATCGATGCTTGTCACGCCCGTGATCGAAGATCTGGGCTTTGCGCTGTTCACCGTGAAAATCATCGGTGAAGGCGGTTCACGCACAGTACAGATCATGGCGGAAGACCCTGCCACAGGGCGCCTGGGCATTGATGATTGCACCAAGATCACCAAGGCCGTTTCGGCACTGCTGGACGTAGAAGACCCCATTCAGGGGGCATACCGGCTGGAAATCAGCTCCCCTGGTATTGACCGCCTGCTGATCCGCACAGAGGACTTTGAAAAATACACAGGGTTTGACGCCAAGCTGGAAACGGAACTGCCAAATACTGAGGGGCAAAAGCGTTTTCGCGGCGTTATTAACGGGCTTAAAGACGGTAATATCATTCTGCTGCAAACAGATACGGGCGAGGTGGAAATCCCCTTTTCTGATCTCTCTAAAGCCAAGCTGGTGATGAGCGATGCCTTAATCAGCGCTACCGGAAAAGCCGTTAAAAAGGAAAAAGAATTAAAAGCAAAAGAATTAGAAAGTTTAGAAAAAGGAGAAACCCAAAATGGAACTGTTACAAGTAGCTGATACCGTAGCACGTGAAAAAAATATCGATCGTGAGATCGTTCTGGAGGCGATGGAAGAAGCCATCCAGAAGGCTGGTCGTTCGAAATACGGCTTCGATCACGATATCCGTGCGAATATTGATCGGAAATCCGGCGACATCACGCTGAAGCGTTACCGCACTGTTGTCGGCCCGGATGTTGAGATTGAAAACGAAGTGGCACAACTGACGGAAGCACAAGCACAGCGCGTACAACCCGGCTTGAAGGCAGGCGATGAAATTGTTGACGACCTGCCGCCGCTGGATTTTGGCCGTATCGCTGCGCAAACTGCCAAGCAGGTGATCCTGCAAAAAGTGCGTGAAGCCGAGCGTCAGAAGCAATACGAAGAATTTAAAGACCGCGTGGGCGAGATCATTAACGGCGTTGTAAAACGTGTTGAATACGGCAATGCCACGGTTGATATTCAAGGTAAAGCCGAAGCGATGCTGCGCCGTGATGAAAGCATGCCGCGTGAAAACCTGAATGTGGGTGACCGTATTCGCGCCATCATTTACGAAGTACGCGAAGAAACACGCGGCCCGCAGATTTTCCTGTCCCGCACGCATCCCGAATTCATGGCCAAACTGTTCACGCAGGAAGTGCCTGAAATTTATGACGGGATTATCGAGATTAAATCAGTGGCCCGTGACCCCGGCTCCCGCGCCAAAATCGCCGTGCATACGGTGGATGGTTCGATCGACCCCGTGGGTGCTTGCGTGGGTATGCGCGGGTCACGCGTGCAAGCCGTTGTGGGTGAACTTGGGGGCGAGAAAATTGATATCGTGCCGTGGAGCGATGATATCGGCTCCTTCATCGTCAGCGCCCTGCAGCCCGCTAACGTTACCAAAGTGGTTCTGGATGAAGAAAGAAAACGCATGGACGTTGTCGTGCCGGATGAGCAATTGTCGCTTGCCATCGGTCGCCGCGGCCAGAACGTGCGTCTGGCATCCATTCTGTCAGGTTGGGATATCGACATCATGACCGAAGCTGAAGAATCTGAGCGTAGAGCCGAAGAATTCCGCGTTCGTACAGGTTTGTTCATTGAAGCTCTTGATGTTGACGATGTGATCGCCCATCTTCTTGTAGCAGAAGGCTTTACCAAGGTTGAAGAAATCGCCGAAACGCCGATTGAAGAACTTAACACGATTGAAGGCTTCGAAGATGAAATTTCAGCCGAGCTTCAAAACCGTGCGAAAGTATGGCTGGAAGCCAAACAGAAAGAGCTGGATGAAAAACAATCCGCTCTGGGCCTGAAGGACGATCTGATGCAAGCAGAAGGCCTGACACCGGATCAAATCCTGAAACTAGGTGAGCAAGGCGTTAAAACGCTGGACGACCTGGCGGACCTTGCCGGTGATGAACTGGTTGAGATGCTGGGTGAAGGCAGCCTGACCGAGAAAGAAGCCAATGATGTCATTATGGCCGCGCGCGCTCACTGGTTTGCCAATGAAGATTTGGGTGAAGAACAGCCTGAAACAGCGACAGCTTAAGGCTGAATAAATGAAAAAATAGGGGGAATGCTTTGCATCCCCCCTGTTATATGTGTATAACTGGGCCTGATTAACAGGAAGATTTATGACTGAAACAAAAGACAAAGAAGCAGGTACAGGCGATGGCGCCAAGAAAACCTTGAGCCTCGGCGGCAAAGGCACGTTGAGCTTGAAAGGTGGTCTCGGCACAAAAATCCGCCCTTCCGGCCCCGCATCATCAGGTGCGGCCACGGTGGAAGTACGCCGTACGCGCCGTACGGGCTCTCAGGTTTCATCAACTTCCGCTGCGGCAACAGGCTCAACAGAAGAAACCCTGACCTCTCAGGAACGCGAAGCCCGCGCCAAGGCTCTCCAGAAAGCACTGGAGCAAGGCGGCCGCCGCACAACCCTGCCTAAACGCCAGCCGACACAAATAAAACAGGAAGAGCCGGCAGAAGAAGAAAAAACCTTAAGTGCCGATGATGCCCGCGCCCAGGAACTGGAAGAAATGCGCCGCATTGAAGAGGTCGAAAAATCCCGCAGCCGTGGAAAGCCAGCGTATGGCACCGGCGGCGGCCCCGCAGCAGGTTTCGCAAAGCCCTGATTCTGACGGTGATGACAGCGAAAGCGTTCGTGACCGCCTGAAAAAAGCAGCAGGAAAACAGCAAAGATCATCCACGGAAGATCGCCGCCGTTCCCGCATCACGGTAACGCAGGCCCTTAATAATGATCCTGAGCGCGATCGCGCTCCCTCCCTCGCCGCACAGCGCCGCGCCCCGTGAAAAAGCACGTCTGGCGGCACGCGGCCCGGCAGAGCCGAAAGAAAAGGTAATCCGCGAAGTGACTATCCCTGAGACCATTACGGTGGGTGAACTGGCCAACCGTATGGCGGAACAAGGTAAAGATGTTATCAAGACCCTTATGAAGCTGGGCGTGATGGCAACTATTAACCAAAGCATTGATGCCGATACGGCGGAGCTGGTTGTGAGCGAATTCGGTCATAACTATAAACGTGTGACGGACGCCGATGTTGAAATTGGTCTGGAAGGTATTGAAGATTCCGCAGAAGACCTGATTACGCGCGCCCCTGTTGTCACGATCATGGGTCACGTTGATCACGGTAAGACATCTCTGCTGGATGCACTGCGCTCGACCGATGTTGTTTCGGGCGAAGCCGGTGGCATTACTCAGCATATCGGCGCTTATCAGGTGACAATGTCATCCGGCCAAAAAATCACGTTCCTTGATACACCCGGTCACGCCGCCTTCACCGAAATGCGCGCCCGCGGTGCTAATGTAACGGATATTGTGGTGATTATTGTGTCCGCCACGGACTCCATCATGCCGCAAACCGTGGAAGCCATTAACCACGCGCGCGCAGCAGGTGTGCCAATTATCATTGCAGTAAACAAAATTGATCTGCCTGACGCCAACCCGATGAAGGTCAAGCAGACCTGCTGCAACACAGTGTTGTGGTGGAAGAGCTTTCCGGCGATGTGCAGTGTATTGAAATTTCCGCCAAGCAAAGAATTAACCTCGACAAGCTGGAAGAAGCCATTCTGGTTCAGGCAGAAATGCTGGAGCTGAAGGCCAATCCGAACCGCGAAGCACAAGGGGCTGTTGTTGAATCCAAGCTGGATAAAGGCCGCGGGGCTGTGGCAACTGTGCTTATCCAGAAAGGTACGCTTAAAATCGGCGACATTTTTGTGGCTGGTTCCGTCTATGGCAAAGTCCGCGCGATTGTAAACGATCACGGCAAGAATATTGATGAGGCCGGACCCGGTATGCCCGTTGAGGTCCTGGGCGGTAACGGCGCCCCGCAGGCAGGCGATGTGTTCAGCATCGTAGGTGATGAAGGTAGAGCTCGTGAAATCACGGATTACCGCGTGCGTAAACAACGCTCACTGGCTGCTGCAAAAGCCATCAAGGGCCGTACAACACTGGAAGACCTTCTGCTGCAAAAAGAGCTGGGCGAAATAACCAAGCTGCCGGTTATCATCAAAGCCGATGTACATGGTTCCGTAGAAGCCATTATTGGTTCCTTCGACAAGCTGTCCGAAGACAACCCTGACATTCAGGTGCAAGTCCTTCATAGCGGTGTCGGCGGGATTACGGAATCCGATGTAACGCTGGCTCGTGCCTCCAAAGCCCTAATTATCGGCTTTAACGTGCGTGCGCAGGCTCAGGCCCGCGATATGGCGCACCGCGACAGCGTTGATATCCGCTATTACAATGTGATCTACGATGTGCTGGATGACGCCAAAGCCATTCTGAACGGCATGCTGGCACCGACATTACGCGAAGAATATCTGGGGCAGGCTGAAATCAAGCAAGTATTCAATATCTCCAAAGTCGGTAAGGTTGCCGGTTGTGAGGTTACGATCGGTATGGTCAAGCGTGGCGCCAAGGTTCGTTTGCTGCGTGATGATGTGGTTATCCATGAAGGCACGCTGAAAACCCTGCAACGCTTCAAGGATGAAGTGGCGGAAGTGAAAGAAGGCACCGAATGCGGTATGGCTTTCGAAAACTACGAAGACATCCGCGCGGGCGATATCATCGAATGTTACGATGTGATCGAAGAAGCCCGGACGGTGGAGTAAGCCCGGAAAGGTCATCCCCATGCATAAACCCCCTTCCCAGCGCCAGCTTCGTGTTGGTGAACAGCTGAAGCATATTTTATCGGAAACCATGGCACGCGGGCATTTTCAAAGCCCGATACTGCTGGATGCCGGAAAGGTAACCGTCACGGAAGTGCGGGCCAGCCCCGATCTCCGCAATGCTACGGCTTATGTTCTGCCGCTGGGCGGGGTTGATACTGAAGAGGTCCTGGCGGCGCTGAACGCCGAAGCCAAAATCTTCCAGAAGGAAATCGGGCGGCAGGGTAATCTGAAATTCACGCCCCGTATCTATTTCAAAGCCGATGATGTTTTTGGCGAGGCGCACCGGATTGAAGACCTGCTCCGTAACATCACCTATTCCGACCAAGAGGACGATGAGCAGGAAGCGTAAGGGCGATATCGTCAACGGCTGGATCTGCCTTGATAAACCCATGGGGCTGTCATCCACGCAGGCGATGGCGAAGGTCCGCCGTATCCTGAATGCACAAAAAGCAGGGCACGCCGGAACGCTCGACCCGATGGCGACAGGCATTCTTCCGATTGCGCTGGGCGAAGCCACCAAGACAGTGCCTTACGCGCAGGACGGTATCAAAACATATGAATTCACTATTACCTGGGGTGAGGAGCGCGATACCTGCGACAGCGAAGGTGATGTGACCGAGACTTCCGATGTGCGCCCCACGGATGCACAAGTTACATCCGTTCTGGAACAATTCATGGGTGATATTGAACAAATCCCCCCCGCCTTTTCCGCCATCAAAATTGACGGCAAACGTGCGTATGACTTGGCCCGCGCGGGCGAGAAAATTGAGATGAAGCCACGTCAGGTTTATATCGAGGATCTTAAATTCCTGGGCCAGCAAGGCAACCTCGCCGGATTTGAGGTCACCTGCGGCAAGGGCACTTACGTTCGGTCATTGGGGCGTGATATCGCACGAAGCCTTGGCACATGCGGGCATATCAGCCGCCTGAAGCGGGTCATGGTCGGCGCCTTCACCATGGATCAGGCGATTTCTCTTGATTTTTTGGAAAAAGTGGATACAAATACGATCCTTGAAGAAATCTTGCTGCCTCTTTCCTTTGTTCTGGACGACATCCCGGCTTTGGAACTTAAATCTGACGAAGTGGCGAGAGTAAGAAACGGCAACGTTTTGGCCTTCATCGCAAGACCTGATTTCGAACGTTTAACGAAAGCGGGCTTTGCGGGAGCGGATGAACAGGAAGCCCTGCTTACCGTGAATGGAAACCCGATTGCTCTGGCATGGGTATCCGGCCCCAACGTTAAACCGTTTCGTGTTTTTAACTTGTAAACAAAAAGGAGTGCACGATGTCGAGAACTGCCGTAGCTGTAAAAGCAGCCGTAATTAAAGAATACCAAACCAAAGAAGGCGACACCGGTTCACCGGAAGTACAGGTAGCCATTCTGACGACACGTATCAATGAGTTGTCCGAGCACCTGCAAACGCATAAGAAAGACGTTCACAGCCGCCGCGGCCTTCTGATGATGGTTGCCAAGCGCCGCAAGCTTCTGGATTACCTGAAGCGTAAGGAAGAAGCGCGTTATCAGGAGCTGATCAAGCGCCTGAACATCCGCCGCTAATCCAAGCTTTCAAAATAAATCTTATAAACGGGATGAACTTTTGTTCGTCCCGTTTGTTTATCATCCAGACCCTCTTGAATAAAAGGAAAGGATCGAAACCATGAATACAAAGAACACCAATATTATCCTAGGCATACTGGCCATTGTTGTAGTAGTGGCCGCCGGCGCTTACGCCCTGAACATGCCTGATAACCGCAGCGCTGGTGAACATATCGGCGATGCTGTTAATAAACTGGATGAAGGCGTGGATGATGCCGCCCGTGAACTGGAAGACCGCACGCCCTTGGAGCGCATGCAAGATGATTATGAGGACGCCACTGACGGCAGCCCGGAATAAGCTGCACACTCAAATATTATAAGAACAAAACCCGTAAAAAGGCCGTCTAGCCCCATATCTAGGCGGCCTTTTTGCCGTCCAGAAAATAGCGTTTCAGAACCTTGCCGCCTTCCATCTCAAACACCAGCGGCACGCCGGTCGGGAATTCGGCATCATTGATCGTATCCGGCGTTTCCACCCCTAAAATGATCAACAGCGCACGCAGGGAATTACCGTGCGCGGCGATCAAAATGTTCTCGCCCTTTTCCACCAGAGGCTTAATCGCTTCCGTATAATAGGGGCGCACGCGGTTTTCCACCACATCGCCCAAGCATTCCCCGCCGGGCGGAGGGGCGTCATACGAACGCCTCCACAGATGCACCTGCTCTTCACCATATTTGGCTTTGGTTTCATCCTTGTTAAGACCTGTTAAATCGCCGTAATCACGCTCCCGCAAATGGGGGTGGCGCACCATGGATTTGAAGAGCTCACCCTGCCCCGCTGTGGTAAGAGCAATTTCCGCCGTGCGGTTGGCACGGGTTTGCGTGCTGGAGAAAACATGATCGAAGATGATGCCCGCTTCTTTCAGCATCTCACCCGCTTTGCGCGCTTCGGCTTCTCCCTGCGCGGTCAGATCAACATCATGAAATCCCGTGAAACGGTTTTCCAAATTCCATTGAGATTGCCCATGGCGGACGAGAACGAGATAATTCATAGTTGCTTTTAACCCTTTACTTTTTCTTGGAAAAGTGCCACTACTCATAGCAATTGTAAAGGGGGAACGACCCGGGGGTTGACCGTTAAGGGCACTTGAAAGAACAAGTACTTTTACCAGTCCACCACCGATCTTCCCAAAATTAACCAGTCAAGCCCATAGCACGCATTCATGCGTGGGATTTGGCTTATCACATCCAAAAGGAAAACTTATGTTTAAAGTTTATAGAAAAGAAATTGATTTTGCCGGTAAAACCATCACGCTGGAAACGGGCCGTATGGCGCGTCAGGCTGATGGCGCTGTACTGGCTACCATGGGCGAGACGACCGTTCTTTGTACGGTTGTGGGCGCGCGCGATGTTAAACCGGGGCAGGATTTCTTCCCGCTTTCCGTTCACTATCAGGAAAAAACCTATGCGGCCGGTAAAAATCCCCGGCGGTTTCTTCAAGCGCGAAGCCAAGCCTTCTGAAAAAGAAACGCTGACATCCCGCCTGATCGACCGTCCGATCCGCCCGCTGTTCCCCGATAACTTCTTCAATGAAGTGCAGGTGATTGCGACTGTTGTTTCGCACGACCTTGAAAATGATCCTGATATCGTGGCGATGATCGGCGTATCCGCTGCCCTCACCATCTCCGGCATTCCCTTCATGGGTCCGATTGGCGGCGCGCGTGTGGCCATCATTAACGGCAAGGTTGTCATCAACCCCACCATGAGCGAAATGGAAGAAAGCGAGCTTGATCTTGTTGTGGCCGGTACGACCGAAGGCGTCCTGATGGTTGAATCCGAAGCCAAAGAGCTTGATGAAAAAACCATGCTGAAAGCCGTGACGGAAGGCTTCAAATCCTTCCAGCCGGTGATTGAGGGCATTATCGCCTTCGCTGAAATGTGCGCGAAAGAGCCTTGGGATATTCCTGAAGTGCCTGCCCATATCGTGAAGCTGGAAGCTGATATCAAGAAGACATACGAAAAAGATGTTGTGAAAGCTTATACCTTCAAGGACAAACAAGAGCGTCAGGCCGCTGTTAAGGCTGTTAAAGTTGCAGCTATTGAGAAATTTCTTGATGAAGAAAAAGGCATCGATGAAAACACTGTTGTCGGAAAATTCAAGAAACTGGAAGCCGATGTTGTTCGTGGTCAGATCCTGAAAACAGGCGGCCGTATTGATGGCCGCGATACAAAAACAGTTCGCCCGATCCTTGCCGAAGTGGGTGTCCTGCCCCGCACGCACGGCTCTGCCCTGTTCACACGCGGCGAGACTCAAGCGCTTGTTGTTACAACACTCGGCACCGGTCAGGATGAACAAATCATCGATGCACTGGAAGGTGAATACAAAGAGCGCTTTATGCTTCACTATAACTTCCCACCTTATTCGGTGGGTGAAGCGGGCCGTATGGGCCCTCCTGGACGCCGCGAAATCGGCCACGGCAAGCTGGCATGGAGAGCAATCCGCCCGCTTTTGCCATCCGTTGAAGAGTTCCCTTACACGATGCGCGTGGTTTCCGAGATTACCGAGTCTAACGGTTCTTCTTCCATGGCCACAGTGTGCGGTACATCGCTGTCTCTGATGGATGCCGGTGCGCCTCTGCCCCGCCCGATCGCAGGTATCGCCATGGGCCTGATCAAGGAAGGGAAGGACTTTGCCGTTCTTTCCGATATTCTGGGTGATGAAGACCACCTCGGCGATATGGACTTCAAAGTAGCCGGCACCGATAAAGGTATCACCGCGCTGCAGATGGATATCAAGATCACTTCGATCACGGAAGAGATCATGAAGGTGGCTTTGGCTCAGGCGAAAGACGGCCGCCTCCACATTCTGGGTGAGATGGCTAAAGCCTTGACCGAAGCGCGCGGCGAACTGAACAAGAACGCCCCGCAGATCGTGTCCTTCCAGATCCCGACCGACAAGATCCGTGAAGTGATCGGTACAGGCGGTAAAGTGATCCGAGAGATTATCGAAGTGACCGGCACGAAGATCGACATCGAAGATGATGGCTCCGTAAAAGTTGCCGCCACAAACGGCGATGCCATCGAAGCAGCTGTTAAGTGGATCCGCGGTATTACCGATGACCCTGAAGTGGGTACCGTTTATGAAGGCACAGTTGTGAAATGCGTTGATTTCGGCGCATTCGTGAACTTCATGCCGGGCAAGGACGGTCTGGTTCATATCTCCGAACTGCAAGACGGGCGCACCGCCAAAACAACCGATGTTGTAAATGAAGGCGACAAAGTGAAAGTTCTGCTGATTGGCGTGGATGACCGCGGCAAGGTAAAGCTTTCCATGAAACGTGTTGATCAGGAAACCGGCGAAACAATCGAGTTCGAAGAAGAGCCTCGTGAAGAAAGAGGCGACCGCGGCGAACGTAAAGAGCGCTCCGGGGATCGCGATCGTAAGGGCGGCGAAGGCCGTGGTCGCAAGCGCGCCTAAACAGCCTCTAACGTTTTAACGTCTAAAATTTTTGCAACCGTGCCATTGTTAACTTCGATGGCGCGGTTGTGTTCTTCTATGATGTCCGTTAAGCGGGGGATGCAGGCAATGCCGCACCGTATCGCGGCGCCGCCGCTACATTCCCTGTAAACCTCAGACAAGGTAACCGGCAGCCCCTTTTTATCCTTCAAGAAAGCTTTGACGTCATCTTCATTAAATGGATTGCAGTTACAAATAAGCATCCCTGTGATTCCCTTATTTTTTATCACGCTAATAGTACTGCAAATCATTTGCAACTAGAAATCTAGGATACGCCTCTTACTTTTCTCTTCCGTGCGTTTATTTGATATAATAGGGAAAAGGAGATAACGATGCATAACAGGCTGATACAAGCTCGCAAGAATTTCCGGATGTTTTTATATGTTATGCTGTTCCTGAGCTTCTTGTTCGCAGGAACAGCCACAGCGGCGTTTGCTCTGGTAAAAACAAAAACCATCTCAATCAAGGAAATCAGCCCTGCCCTGTTCGAGATAGATATTGCCTCTCATCAAATTCAGGCGGTTTTTCAGACGGAAGAACAGCGCTATAACAACGCCGTGAGGCTTCTGAAAAAGACGTTTTTTTCCGGTCAGTACATGATGCCGGCCAAAAACATGATCAAAAATCTGGCCTATAACGACTATGCTCCCGCACAATACACCCACGCAAACCTTATAATGCTCAACACCCCGAACGAAACCGAACGGGGTGAAGCCATGATGTTTTATCAGAATGCCGCTGATGACGGTTATGAACCCGCCCGGCAAAGATTAGCCAATCTCGAACTCATTCGGTAACAGGCCTGTCAGCACCGCTTTATCTGACGAGACTGGCGTGGCTTGTTTTGGCTTAACAGTTGCGATTAGGGCGTAAACCAGATTACGGGCTACCTGAGAGTCAACGCAGTCGCGGCGCCCCAACCCCAGAGAAGAAGAGCGGTCATTCAGCCCGGTCAGGCGGTCTATGGCCTTCTTTTTAGCAGCAGGTGTGTCCAGAACGCCAGCCTCAGCCTGCTCACGCAGATCATAGATAATATCCAAAAAAGCTCTGGTTTTTTGAGCTTCTTCCGGTGTTTGCTCCCGATCAGGCTCTTTCCAGTTGTTCAGACAGTAGGCAACTTCCGGCGGCCAGGAAACGGCTGCCCCCATGCTTGCTTCAAAACCCGTTAACATGCGCTATGACACTCCTTATTACTCTTACTTTTCTAAATACGCGCAGACTATGGCAAACAGCCCCCTCCACAGTCAATAATAATTCTTATTACACCCGGCAAATAGTAATATTATTACTTATAATTGCCATCTCCCCTTGTCGGGGGTTTATTATTCCCTTGAATTGCAAAGAAAAAGGCGAGAGGATAAACCACTCAGGAACAAGCAAAATATAGAAAAACAGAATCTTAGAGAAAGCCATGGCACTTAAAATTTCTCAGGTTATCGGTCACCGCGGTGCATCGGCTTACGCCCCCGAAAATACTTTGGAATCCATTCATTCCGCCGCTGACATGGGTGCGGAATGGGTTGAATTCGATGTAAAACTGACTAAGGATGGCATCCCCATTCTGTTCCACGATGACACGCTCGACCGCACCACCAATACCACGGGCCTGATGGCAGATACGCTTTATGAAGATGTGCAGGATCTGGATGCCGGAAGCTGGTTCGGTGACAGCTTCATCGGAACAAAGATCCCCACACTGGAAGAAGCGCTGGATGTTCTTCTGGAACGCGGCCTTTCCGCCAATATAGAAATCAAACCCTGCCCCGGGCGTGAAAAAGAAACAGCCGAAGTGGTGATGGATGCATTGACCCGCTGCTGGGATGAACCCGACCGCATACTGATCTCCAGCTTCTCTCACGTGGCACTGGAAACCGCCATGGATATGGCGCCGGATTGGCACCGCAGCCTGCTTCTAGAGGAAGAATGGCCCGACAACTGGCAGGATATTGCCACGCATCTGGATGTCAGCACTATCAATTTAAACGGCAACACCGTTACGCGTGATGACGTGGAAGATGCCATAGATTTCGGCAAGCCCGTTCTGGCCTATACGATCAATGACCCTCAAAAAGCCCGCCAGTTACAGGGTTGGGGAATTGATGGTTTTTTCACCGATGAGCCGGACACCCTGCTTTCCAACCTGATACGTCCTGTAAACAGCAACGGCGCTGCGCCAAAGCCTGACCCATAATGGCTGTTCTGCAATCACTATATGTCCTTTTATCGCTTTTCATTTTTGTGCTGATTGGCGTATCGCTTTATTATGACCATAAGTTGAAAATTCCGCCCGCCCCCACCCTGCCCTGGGTACGCCGGAAAATTTTAAAGGCACTCAAAAAACATCTCACCAAAGATAATGTTTTCATAGTCGAACTTGGCTCCGGCTGGGGTGGTTTAAGTACCTCTATCGCCCGTAATTTTTCCAAAGCCGGGGTGCGGGGTTTTGAGCTTTCGCCCTTCCCTTACTGGTTTTCAAAATTGCGCGAAGGAAAAAGAGTCCGCTTCACACGCGCCGATATTTTTGATCAGGACTTAAGTGAATATGATGCCGTTGTTTACTATCTCTCGCCCGTTGTGGCAGAACGGCTTTCGGCAAAATTCCAAGCTGAATTAAAACCCGGCACGATCATCGTATCCAACGCGTTTCAACTGCCAGGCTTCGAACCGGTGGAAGTTTTGGAAACCAGAATAGGCGTTAGAATAAAGATATACGTCTATCGCACTTAGCTGACTATTTCTGCTAACTGACTATGCGGCGGCATGCCCATGGCGTTGAAACCACAATCCACATAGTGAACTTCACCGGTTACGGCTGTCGAAAGGTCGGACAGCAGATAAAGCGCCGTGCCGCCCAGCTCGTCCAGATCAACGGGGCGACGCAAAGGTGAAGCCAAAGTTGTGTATTTATAAGTGGTACGGGAGCCGCCGATCACAGCGCCCGCCAGCGTTCTCATCGGCCCGGCGGAAATGGCATTCACGCGGATATTCTCAGGCCCCAGATCAGCCGCCAGATAGCGTGTTGAAGCTTCCAGCGCGGCTTTGGCCACACCCATCACGTTGTAATTGGGCATCACTTTTTCCGCGCCGTAATAGCTGAGCGTCACGGCGGAGCCACCTTCCGTCATCAAATCTTTGGCGCGGCGCATGATGGAGGTGAAGGAATAGCAGGAAATGTGCATCGTATTGAGGAAGTTATCCAGCGTTGTATCAACGTAGCGGCCTTGCAGTTCATCCTTGTTAGAATAGGCAATCGCATGAATGATGAAATCCAGCGTGCCCCATTCTTTTTTGAGAGCGGCAAAAAGCTTGTCGAGATCAGCCTCGTTCGTAACATCGCAATCAAGCGTCAGTTTGGAACCAACACTTTCGGCGAGAGGTTTCACGCGCTTGCCGAACGCTTCGCCCTGATAGGTAAAAGCCAGTTCCGCACCTGCTTTGTGTAAAGCTTCCGCCATGCCCCACGCGATCGAGTGATCATTCGCCACACCCATTACGAGGCCACGTTTACCCTTCATAAGATCGTTCATTTTCGTTTAGTCCTCGTAACGGCTGATCGCCAGCGTGCAGTTCGTGCCGCCAAACCCGAAGGAATTGGAAAGCAGTGTTTGGTGTTTCACATTATCAATCCGGCTGGTGGCAATGGGCATACCAACCGCGCCTTCATCCAGATTTTCCACGTTGATGCTGGGCGCCACAAAATCATTTTGCAGCATGAGCAGGCAGTAAATCGCCTCCTGCACGCCCGTTGCGCCCAGAGAATGCCCGGTCATGGATTTAGTAGCACTGATATGCGGAATATCACGGCCCTTGAAAGCCTCGCGGATCGCATTCAGCTCAGTGATATCGCCCACGGGCGTTGATGTGCCATGCGAATTAATGTAAGTCACAGGCGTTTTTACCGTGGAAAGCGCCTGTTTCATGCAGCGCACAGCCCCTTCGCCCGATGGTGCCACCATGTCAGCACCATCAGATGTCGCGCCATAGCCTGTCACTTCGCCGTATATTTTAGCACCACGCGCTTTGGCGTGTTCCAGTTCTTCCAACACGACGATGCCGCCGCCGCCGGAGATAACAAAGCCATCACGGTCTTTATCGTAAGCACGGGCCGCTCTGGCCGGAGTGTCGTTATACTTGCTGCTCATCGCGCCCATAGCATCAAACAGCACGGAGAGCGTCCAGTCCAGATCTTCACCGCCGCCAGCAAACATAACATCCTGCTTGCCCAGCTGAATTTGCTCCGCCGCGTTACCGATGCAGTGCGCAGATGTGGAGCAGGCCGAAGAAATGGAATAGTTCACGCCCTTGATCTGGAAGTTGGTTGCCGCTGTCGCGGATGTCGTTGAGCACATGGCTTTGGGAACAGCAAAGGGGCCAACACGTTTCGGGCCTTTTTCGCGGGTGATATCCGCCGCCGCCACTTGCGCGCGGGTGGAAGGCCCGCCGGAGCCCACGATAATGCCTGTGCGCTCGTTGATAACGTCCTTTTGCTCAAGGCCCGCGTCTTTAATCGCCTGCTCCATAGAAAGATGCACATAACCAGCCGCATCCCCCATAAAACGCCACAGGCGCTTATCAATATGTTCTTCCAGATTGATATCGGGTTTGCCGTATACCTGGGAGCGAAAACCAAGCTCGGTATATTCAGGCGCAGCGGTAATACCGCTCCTGCCCGCTTTCAGGCTGGCCAGAACTTCTTCTTTATTAAGACCGATGCAGGAGATGATCCCAAGGCCCGTGATAACAACGCGTCTTCCCATTACTGTGTAAACTCCGGTTTATCATCCGATCCTGAAGACTGCATACTGTGCGATATCTCCAGAAACCGTTTGAGCTTATCAGGATCGCCATCGAGATCAACTATCATCTTGATGCCATCGACATATCCGCTCATGGTTCCATCACCTCTGGCTACAAAGTGTAACAAGACTCGCTCCAGCAACTTCGAAGCCTCAGCCTTTAATTGAGGATTTTCTTTGGGAATATCCAAAATTGCAGCTTTGAAAGTTGATGCCAGGAACTCTTCAATTGCCTCAGGCAAATCAGACGCAACACCGCCAGCATCCGCCTTGGCAAAAGCTTCCTGCAAGAAAAATATATCTGCCCGGAAAAGCCCTTCTGCAGTGCGTTTATTTAAGGTCATTAAATCGCGTTCGGGTTTTCAAACAAACCAACTTTGAGTCCTGTGGCTTCATAAATCAGCTGACCATCGGCATACATTTTACCATCACCAATACCCAAAACCAGCTTGCGGTTAATCACACGCTTGAGGTCTACCACATATTTAACAAGCTTGGTTGTAGGAAGGACCTGGCCGGTAAGCTTCAATTCACCCAGCCCCAACGCGCGGCCAGACCCTTGCGCGCCTGTCCAGCCCAGATAAAAGCCCAGAAGTTGCCACAAGGCATCAAGCCCCAAACAGCCCGGCATTACCGGATCGCCCTCAAAATGGCATTGAAAGAACCAGAGATCAGGGTTGATATCAAATTCAGCCTCAATCACGCCCTTACCGTCAGAACCGCCTTCCAGCGAGACGTTGGTAATACGGTCAAACATCAGCATCGGCGGCAAAGGCAGCTTCGCGTTACCGGGGCCAAACAAGCGGCCGTGACCGCATTCGATAATATCCTCATAGCTATAGGAGGACTTGGGCGTAAAAGAAAATTCGCTCATATTTGCTTTCAAATTTTGTGTCGACATGGGGGCCACTATAAGACGTCAAAACAACATCATGCAAGTGATAAAGCTTATTTTATGCGCTTAATATTTATCAGAGATTCAGGCGTTTACAATCGCGTGATCCAGACAAACGAACTTGTAGCTTTCCGTCATTGCTGCCATGGCCAAAGGCTTGGCAATCGCGGGCTCAATCTCGGGGATCTCTCCGCCTGCCGCCACAGCAATCATACGGCCCGCCGCCTTGGCACAGGAAACGGATTGTTCAAAAAAACCATCCATACCGATAGAATCAAAGAACTCTACACAAGATGGTTCAAGCCCACGGATGAGTTCCACCGGCGCATTCACAGGCATATCGTTCGCCGCCAATCCAAAGCGCCAGTCAGACCCCGCCGGAACCCCCATGCGCGTGGCTTCCTGAGTCATTACATACACCACGCGATCAAGATTATCCGGAATATTCGACCCCCGGAACACCATGCAGGTGTCGTTACTTAATGATTGTGCCAAACGGCGCCCGGCGATGGCACTAAGCCCGGCGATACAATCACCTAAACTCCAGCCCTCCAGAGCCACTTTTCGTTCAATAACCATATCGCAAAGCTCTTGCGCGGCAAATTCAAACGCCATAGCGCGCTTCGTGCATTCCACGACAAGGCGGAAACTTTCTGCGCGCGGGATACCCTCCGCTTCCCAGCTTACAATCATGTTATGCGCCACCGATTGCACCAGAGCCTGCAGCTCATGCAAACAATCCAGCCACTCATCCAGCAACAGGCGGGCGGCCACACGGCCCCGCTCGGTTTCGTGATCAATAATATGCGCCGGCGGCAAGGCCGCAGGCCATAAGGGGCCATCCAAAGCCTCGCATCCCAAAAGACGGGAAAGCTGCGCCAAGCCGCCCTCCATTGCCTGCCCCGGCTCATCGAAAATAAAATAGCTCTCCGCCAGCACGCCTGCCAGATACTGAATCAGCTTCATGCCATCCGTTTCGCCGGATGCGGAATCCGTTGCCATCTGAACGAGTCCGGACGCAAAACGCGCCGCCATTTCGGGCCTGTTAGTTGCTGTATACATAGAAAACTACCGCAAAAATCGGGGTGTTTGTGAGTTAAAGGTGGGATAAGCCCGGGAAATCCGGTTGATAAATACAATGCTAGTTCAAATTTTCGGAGGCGTAAACACCCCAAATCAATTTTCTTTCAGCCCAGCCTTTATAGCCAGAAACCGCGAGCTTGCAGGCCTCGCCCTCACATTCTTTAATATCGGCAATTACGCCGGGCTTCAGCATCGCTACTACAGCGGAATCGGTTTGGGCCGATTTATGAAGCGGCAAAGGCTCCTCCCCCGTTACATAAGCCGTACGCTTCCCGGAAAGCAGCGAGGAATGCACCCAGCCTTCTTCCCCATCATGCCCGCGGACTTTCCGCCATGTATCGAATTCGAGGATAATCTCAACCGGATAGTCCTTTTTCTCAAACACCCATAGAATCGGATATTTCATACCAGGCCCGGCCCGCACATACACCTTGTCGCTCGCCACCGCCGCAAAGCGCGGCAAAGGATACCCCGTAGAGCGGTAAGCATCCGGCACATCCTCAGCCAATGCCGGGAAGGAAATCAAGATCAGCGTTAGCCATAAAAGCCATCTCATACTCAATTTTTACCATCAACGCAGCCTCAAACCAATATATTCCCGCAAAAAACTTGAGTTTTCAGGCTCAACTTTGATACAACCCCTCGCATGAGCGCACAAATGCCCGAAATTTCCGTTGCTCCGATGATGGACTGGACTGACCGCCACTGCCGGTTTTTCCTGCGCCTGATCGCGCCTCACGTAAAGTTATACACAGAGATGGTTACGACCGGCGCCATTATCCACGGTGACCGCGACCGCTTCCTGCGCTTCAATACAGAAGAACACCCCGTGGCTCTCCAGCTCGGCGGCTCCAACCCCGAACAACTCGCCGAATGCGCCCGTATTGGTGAGGACTACGGCTATGATGAAATCAACATCAATTGCGGCTGCCCGTCCGACCGCGTACAAAACGGCTTTTTCGGCGCCTGCCTTATGGGCCGCCCTGATCTTGTCGCCGAATGCGTGGAGGCAATGAGCAAGGCGGTTTCCATCCCCGTCACCGTGAAATGCCGCATCGGGATTGACGATAAAGATTCCTTCGAATTTCTAGCCGACTTTGTGGATAAGTCTGTGGATGCCGGATGCAAAACCTTCATTATTCATGCCCGCAAGGCATGGCTATCAGGCTTATCTCCCAAGGAGAATCGTGAGATTCCCCCTCTCGATTACACCCGCGTTTTTGAGATCAAACAGAAATATCCCGGCTTGAGGATAATTCTGAACGGCGGGCTTAACGATACCGCCCAGATAAAAACCGAACTGGATCGTTTCGATGGCGCCATGATCGGCCGTGAAGCCTATCAAAACCCTTATTTCCTAGCGGAACTGGAACAAGAGATATACGGGACACTGCAAAGCCGCAGCCGCGCTGATATCGCGCATCTCATGGCTGATTACGCCACTGAGCAAAACAAGCTGCACGGCACGCCCGTTAAATCCATCACACGACACATTCTGGGGCTGTTCCAGGGGCAAGCAGGGGCGAAGGACTGGAAACGTACCTTAAGCACCCTGCCCTATCAGGAAGGCGCCGGGGCGGACGTTATTCTAAATGCTTTGGAAGCGCAGCAAGAAGCACAGGAAAAACGCCTGCGTGCCTAATTATCAACAGGCTCAGCCGAGCGCACCTGAAAACTCTCACCACAGCCGCAGCGCCCTGCCTCATTGGGGTTGGTGAAAACAAACTTACTATTCCCCAGATTATCCACAGTGTAATCCACCACCGTGCCAAACAACATCCAGCTCTGCATCTTTGGAATATAAAGTTTTACACCATGCCCTTCGATCACGTCATCGCCCGAACCGTCATCCCCCGGCTTCATATAATCCATCACATAGGAATTGCCGGAACAGCCTGTAGCCTTCACGGAAAGACGTACCCCCGCCGTACCGTCCGGTGCTTTCGCCAGCAGGCTTTCAATTTTTTTTGCGGCATTTTCTGTGATTGTTATGGGCGTCATACCATCACCTAATAGAACATATTTAGTTGCATCTTGGCCGTTTCGGCCATTTTAGAAGGGTCCCAAGGCGGATCCCAGATTACTTCCACATCCACCTGCCCCACGCCTTCGATCGGCAGAATGGCGTCCTTGATCCAGCCTGGCATTTCCTGTGCTACGGGGCAGCCGGGCGAAGTGAGCGTCATGGTAACCGAAATATCGCGCGCGCCCTGTTCTTCCTCATGAATTTTTACGCCGTAAATAAGGCCCAGCTCGTAAATATTCACCGGGATTTCCGGGTCGTAAATTTCCTTCAGCGCCGCCCGCACCTTGGGCCACAGCACATCTGATTGCGGGAACGCGCCTTCCTCCATAGCCATGGGCGGTTCCGCCAGTTCGTCATACACTTCGCTGCCGCCCACTGAATTTTCCACCATCTCTTTCGATGCCACGTGTTTCATTGCTGCGCTCAAAACAATTCCTTCACTTTCATTATACCATCTATCAAACGATCTATGTCGTTTTCATTACTATACAAGGCAACGGAAGCCCGCACTGTGCCTTCGACACCCAGATATTCCATCAACGGCATCGCGCAGTGATGCCCGGTGCGCACCGCAATCCCCCATCTGGTCCAGAACCATCGCCCACATCGCTGGAGTGGATATTATCCACAGAAAAACTAACAACAGCAGCCTTCTCCGGTGCCGTGCCATAGATCGTGATGCCTTCAATATTGCCAAGCTTTTCCATGGCATAGCCCAGCAATTTCTGCTCATGCGCCATCAACTTATCCACAGGGAGAGAGGCCATATAATCCACAGCCGCGCCGAAGCCTAAAATTTCGGCAATCGCGGGTGTTCCGGCCTCAAATTTATACGGGGCTTCCCTGTACGTTGTGCCGGAAAAGCTAACCGTTTCAATCATATCGCCGCCGCCCTGATAAGGGGGCATGGGTTCCAGAATTTCAGCGCGTCCATACAGCACGCCCACCCCCGTCGGCCCATAAAGTTTATGCCCTGTGAATACATAGAAGTCACATCCGATGTCTTGCACATCAACAGCCCCGTGCACAATGCCCTGCGAGCCATCCACCAGCACCCTGATATCCGCGTTATGGGCTTTTGCAAGCGCTGTCATCTCCTTCACCGGATTAATTGTGCCGAGCACGTTGGAAACTTGGGTTATTGCCACAAGCCGCGTCTTTTCGCTCAAGGCAGCTGAGTAAGCATCCATATCCAGAACGCCCCGCGCATCGATGGGGATCACGCGGATCTCAATCCCGATCTCGTCTTTCAACATCTGCCAGGGCACGATATTGGCGTGATGCTCCATCACACTCAAAATAACCTCATCCCCGGCCTTCAGGAAGGTACGCCCCCAGCTTTGGGCGACCAGATTAATCCCCTCCGTGGCATTGCGGGTGAAGATGATTTCCTTTTCCGAGGCCGCACCGATAAACCGGGCGATGCGTACACGCACATTTTCAAAGGCTCAGTTAAATCCTGAGAATAACGGTATAACCCTCTATGAATATTAGCATATCCGGATTCATAAGCGGCACGTACGGCATCGATTACCGCCTGTGGTTTCTGCGCGCTGGCCGCGCTATCCAGAAAAACGAGCGGTTTTCCGTTCATCGTTTCCCGTAATGCAGGGAAATCATCACGGCATTTTGTTATGTCGAATATCGGCGCCATTTTGAGCATTGCTATAATACGCTTTTCAGCCAATCCGAAGATTTGGCAGCCACAGTGGCTTTCAAATCCTCATCCACAATCTTGTCCACCACCTCATCCACAAAAGCCTGAATCAGCAGCAAACGAGCTTCTTTTTCGGTTAACCCGCGCGAGCGGAGGTAAAACAGCGGATCATCATCAAGCTGCCCCGTGGTCGCGCCGTGCGAGCATTTCACATCATCGGCGTAAATTTCGAGTTCGGGCTTCGTATCCATTTCCGCTTTTGGCGAAAGCAGAAGCGCATTAGAAAGCTGATAACCATCGGTTTTCTGCGCTTGCTGGTGCACATACACCTTGCCTTGGAAAACGCCCCGCGCTTCATCATCCAATATTGACCGATAAAACTGGTTCGATTGGCAATGCGGCGCCTTGTGCTCGATCAATATCGTCGTATCGCCGTGCTGCTTCCCCTTCAGCAGATTCAGGCCATTCAAATGAATTTCCGAGCCCGGCCCGTTCAGAACGGCATGAATTTCATGACGCGTTAATTTACCGCCGAGGTTTAAAGTGAAGCTGTCATAATGTGCATCGCGGCCTAACGAGATCTCGGCCATGGTTGTATTCACGGCCTCGCTGCTATCTTCCTGAATGCGGATGTGAACAAAGCGGGCATTGTCTTTTAAGTCAAACTCCGCAGCCGCGTTCATCCAGTAAGCGCCCTCCCCTGTGCAGCGCTCTATCAAAATCAGGCTTGCGCCCTCTTCCAGAGTGACTTTCAGCGTGGATGTATGTATGCCATTACGCAATCCTGTCCACAGGATATCCACAGGCTCCTCACAGATTTCTCCACGGGTTTTGTGAATAACGATGTTTTGAGCCTCCACAGGCTGCAAATCAGCCGGCATGGCGCGCGGCAGGTTGGTGTATTTCCAGCGCTCTTCCTTCGGGGTCGGCAAATTGGTGAGGGCGAGTGGCTTCACGCGGCATTCTCCAGAAATTCGGCGTATCCCTTGGCTTCCAGCTCATGCGCCAGCTCCGGCCCGCCGGTTTTAACAATGCGCCCCTTGGCCAGCACGTGCACGACATCGGGCTTGATGTAATCCAGTAGGCGTTGATAGTGCGTGATGACAAGGAAGCTGCG
>JAJOJU010000046.1 GCA_021208265.1 Alphaproteobacteria bacterium
CTTACTCAATAATTTTAGAAACGACGCCGGCGCCGACAGTGCGGCCACCTTCGCGGATAGCAAAGCGCAGACCTTCGCTCATCGCGATCGGAGCAATCAGCTTCACTTCCAGGTTGTTGATGTTATCGCCAGGCATAACCATTTCTGTGCCGCTGGGGAGCGTACATTCGCCTGTCACGTCAGTTGTACGGAAGTAGAACTGAGGACGGTAGTTCGTGAAGAACGGCGTGTGACGGCCACCTTCATCCTTGGACAGAATGTAAGCTTCGGCAATGAACTTCGTGTGCGGTGTGATGGAACCGGGCTGGCACAGAACCTGACCACGCTCGATCTCTTCACGCTTCGTACCACGCAGCAGCGCGCCGATGTTATCACCCGCTTCACCGCTATCCAGCAGCTTGCGGAACATCTCAACGCCTGTGATCGTTGTTTTCGTTGTCGGCTTGATACCTACAATCTCAACTTCATCACCCACCTTCACAATACCTTGCTCGATACGGCCTGTCGCCACTGTACCACGACCGGAAATCGAGAATACGTCTTCCACAGGCATCAGGAACGGACGGTCCTTCGGACGCTCCGGGAGCGGAATGTAATCATCCACTGCCTTCATCAGTTCGCGGATCTTGTTCTCGCCAATCTCAGCGTCACGGCCTTCCAGAGCCGCCAGAGCAGAACCGGAAATAATCGGAATGTCATCGCCAGGGAATTCGTAAGATGACAGAAGCTCGCGGATCTCCATCTCAACCAGTTCCAAAAGCTCAGGATCATCAACCTGATCCACTTTGTTCAGGAACACCACCAGAGCAGGAACACCCACCTGACGCGCCAGCAGAATGTGCTCGCGTGTCTGAGGCATGGGCCCATCAGCCGCATTAACCACCAGAATAGCACCGTCCATCTGGGCAGCACCCGTGATCATGTTCTTCACGTAGTCCGCGTGACCGGGGCAGTCAACGTGCGCGTAGTGACGAGCGTCCGTCTCATACTCAACGTGCGCCGTAGAAATCGTAATACCGCGCGCTTTCTCTTCAGGCGCCGCATCAATCTGATCATACGCCTTGAATTCCTTAGAAAAATACTTCGTGATCGCCGCTGTCAGCGTCGTCTTACCATGGTCAACGTGACCAATAGTCCCGATATTCACGTGCGGCTTATTCCGCTCAAACTTCTCTTTTGACATTTTTTAGTCTCCTTTTTTCGTATCTGCGGGTTAGCAATTATCAAAACCACGGCCCGCAGCAATGCCTGCCAAGGCCAGTTCTTCGAGTTTTTCCATTTGTTCCGGGCTCGGCCTTTTGACAGGTCTGATGAAAACAATATTTGAAGCTGTATCCCATTCTGCAGGCAAGTCAGTTTTTTGACCCATGTCTGTAGTTTTATCCGACATAGACAAATCCTCCATATGTTGTTTTGCAAAACACCGATTCCGGTGAAGAACATTTAAAAAACCCGCACGCCTAAGTCAACGGGTTTTACGTACAAATACTGAAAATTATTGAAAAATTGGAGCGGTGAATGGGATCAACTTAATTACTAAGGCTCTGATTGAAAAACAATTGTGCATCAGTGGTTAACAGATACCACTAAATATACCCCTTCTTTTTTCCGTGACACACATAGCTATAGCTCCGCCATATCAAACCACTGCTTAACAAGGGGGCAAGCCTCAACAGCATTATGCAATATTTTAGTCGCAGCACGGATCAATATTTCATTTCGTCCAGAATTGCCATCTCCATGCTTTCCCCCGTGGAAAAGATTATTCCTGACACTCAGGCACGCTTGTAGCATTTCTCTTGTGTCTGAGTCCTTTATCTTTTCCGGAGATGACCAGTATATATTACCATCCTTGTATAGCTGCTTTTTGGGGGGGCTATCAAGAAAATGCCTAATATCAGCATCAACTGTATCAACGCGCAATTCCTTGTGTACATGGATAATAAATTTTTCCCAGTCCGGCATGGCAGAATCCTTTCTGCCGATTGTTACAAAACCACTGTTTTTTAGCGCGTATTCTAACTTTGATATAAAAAGAAAATAATCTTGTGCCGCCTTATTCATGGCCATCCCCTTTTCTCGTTTTATATTGAAGATATGCAGAATAGGCAAAAAATACCCCGGTAATCGCATCCAAAGTCATCCAGATTTCTTTGGTCATGTGGATCGTCGCCACCGGGTTGAAAAGAATTGCCACCATTGCCCATACCCAGAGCCATACCCCTTGATACCCGCTATTCCATAGCCGATAGCAGATAACCCCGGCACAGCCGCATACAATGATCCGCATGAAGGTATAGTATCCATAGGGCAGGGGCGCTATGGCGATGAATAACAGCGCCGCTGCCAGAGCAAGTATTTCATATGGAAGATATACATATTTCATATTACGAAATATGACTTATAAGATTTGAAAATGCACTTTCCATTTGCTCAATGGATTGTTGTCCTTGAGAAACGACTTTACTCATATGAAATGGAATTTTCTGTGCCTTTAATGACTTGGCTTTTTCCAAACCTTTTTGAGCAATGCTCAAACAGTCCTCTCGCTTGTTAAGCATCGCATAGACATTGGCTAATCCCATGTATGCAGCCAACTGATTATCATCGAGACATATGGCCGATTCCAGAGTGTTTCTCACTATTCCATAATGATGCGACATTTTTTTCTCACTGAATGATGATGCTTGCAAAAGGGATTTTAGAGCATCCACCGATGGCATACCAACTTTACAAAGTATTGCAGAAACTTGAGTGCATCCAACCCCTTCTACATATCCTTGTTTTCCAAGCGTTTCATAAAAGTGAACAAGGCGCAGTTCCATTGACGTAATGACGAAAACCTCGAACATAGGATCATCGCCAAATTTCTCTACAAGTTCACTGATTAGCCTTGGGTTAACATTATGCCACGGACGAGTTCTCATAAACCAATCTCGCCGCTCATCAGCATTTTTATTCATGTGAAATGGTTTTGTTGTATTCTCGTTAGAAATTTTTTGTCCCAGCAGTTTACTTAAAAATCTCATATCAAACTCCTCAAAGAAAAATCACCAGAAGCTGTCCTTCTTCTGGTGACCGGGAGTTTTCAAGCCGCTATAAGACGACCACGACGGCCTTTACGCCGAAACGCTGGACATACGCCGCCGCCTCCCGGTCATAGACCGAGAAGCGACGTGTTGACGGATACGTCATCCGCTTATAGAGGGCTTGAAAAGGCCCAGCCTGCCAAAGAGACAAGCTGTGTTCATCATATAGGGCAATGTTTTGATTTCAAATAAAAGTTGTGCTTATCGAGAAACAAGCATTAATCTGACCGAATGACCGGCATAATTACAGAACTTCAAAGGGAGGCCATGGACACCAATGTCCGCATTTCCGATCTTTTGCGGAAAGCGCTTCTTGTTGCGCGTAAACTGAAAATTCCTGACATAGAGACATGGGTTCTGTCAGAATTGAACGGTTATGAAACTGAAGAAATACCAAAATACCGCCATGTGAGAGGCGAAATAAAAGCCTTTAATACCTATAATGGGGTATGGATGCCTATTATGTTTTCGGAAAGCGACACGCATACGCACCGAACCTTAACTCACAGGACATGCAGCCAACCTGTTTCCGAATTAGAAGCGCTGATAGAAAATGGCTCTGGTCAGTTGGGTATGAGATACACCCCAGAAATAGAGGCACGATTGATGAGAGCGGCGGATATGCCTTTCCCTCCCATGTTGCTGGTTTCTGAATCAAGCCTGCACGGAATACTAGATTGCGTGAGAACCACCATTCTTGAGTGGGCTTTGAAACTGGAGGAACAAGGAATTGTGGGGGAAAATTTATCGTTTTCTCAGAAAGAGAAAGAAGCAGCTTCCACCGTGACGATCAATGTGGAGACAATGTCATATTCACAAATACAAGCTGGCACTGTCAACTCATCTCAATCTATGGAAAATGAAATTGATTTTGGCCAGTTAAATGAGTTTATTGAGCGACTCGAAAAATCATTATCGGAGCTGACCCTTGATAAAGAACAAGCAGCGGAGTTATCAAGTGAAGTATCTACAGTTAAAGCGCAAACAGCGTCGCCAAAGCCTAAACAAAATATCATCAAGGAATCACTTCGCTCCATCAGGACGATTCTGGAAGGTGCTGCCGGAAACATTTCCGCTGATGGGTTGCTAGAGATCATGAGTAATATCAATTTCTAAAACTTCTATTTGTGCGTTCTCTTGCATATTTCAGCCAGCAGAGCATCCGACGGAACGTCATGCAACTCAGTTTTTCCCTTCCCGATCCCCTGTATGGCTTTATGTTGGTCACGCTGGCTCAGAGTGCCGTAGGAATTGTATGTGGTCATGGCATGTTCGTGACCAAGGTTCTGGCTGATTGCTTTTACCTGTATCTGGCTGCAATTATCCATCGCCCAGATCACCAGCATCTTTCTAAACGAATGAGGGCGATAATACGGCACACCGGCCAACAGGAAGGCATTTTTGAAAATATCACGTACCGCTGAGGCATTCGCCCAATGCTCCCGTGACAACCCCGCAGATTCAAACTTCATCTTCTCAGGGTTGTTTTCCACGCGCTCTTTAGGAAAAAGTGGATCATTATCTTTCATCCCAAGCTGATCCCGCGCATAGGTAATCCAATCCACCACGATTTCCTCCCAGAGCGGATCAAAAGGCATGAAGAAAGTCGTTATACCCTTGCGGTTTTTCGTTCTGACATGTCTGGGATCTTGCCAGATTTCTCTTTTGGGCAAATCCACGTCTTTCATTTTTAGACTTATCAGGGCTGCGTCGCGCACACCGGAAAGGGCGGTGAATGCCATGATCGCCCGGTTGCGTTTTTCAATATCGTTGCCCACGGGCATGGCTTGTAAAGCCTGCCGCACTTCCTCAATCGTCGGAGGCGGAGACTCGCGGGTTGCCCTCCCCGCTCGTTCGTCATTATTAGAGAGCCTCAAATAACCCACCGCGCTGCCATCGACTTTGCGTATGCCCTGCGGATGCGTGGCAAGCCACCTGAAAAACTCCCGGACATGGCCCAGAGTCGAACGCACTGTGGAAAGGCTCAGAGGAACGTCCTTTACGTTTTTCTGTTTGATCAGCCAGACCTTGAAACTTTTGGCCTGCTCCGCGTTGAAAGTCGTAAAATCTTTCAGGCCGGTTGATTGTTCAAACAAATTGATGGCTTTCCATACCGCATCCACGGTGCGCGGCTCCCGGTATGAGCCGTGGATTAAAGCATCTTCATACTGCTTCTTGAAACGCTCATTCAGGGGGTTAAATCCAGCCATAGCTGTTCTCCTTTCTCAGTTTCACATTTACGAGGCGAATTGTTCACCCCATTATGTTGCTTGGTAGCCCCGTGCAGGTATCGGGCTAAGGATGATTTTCATCCCATTTTTCTCCCTTAACGGCCTTGTGTATTTTGGTGTCGCAGACTGAACAGCGCGCCCCAAACAAGACGGTATTATTCGGATTGAGTATAAGACTCCCGGTATCAAGTTTGGGGGATCTTGGCATTTGGCATTTACAGCAAAACAGCTCATGTTCGGCACAGGGCTTCTTGCGGCTTTTTTGCTTCCGCTCCAAAAACCGTTTCAAATCGCTGCTGTGGACAAGGTGCGGACGGGTCATAGGAAGGCGCTTCAAGCCTTCCTCACTAATCCAGCGCCTGACGGTATTCACATTGATCCCGAATAAATCGGCGATTTGCTCGACCGTATAGGTGTAGTTGTCCTTAATCCGGCGCAGAGAGTATCGACGCAGTTTCTTAGACATTCAGCCCCTCGATCAAGGCGCGTATATCTTCCACACGCCACGCGGTCATTTTGGGGCCGAGTTTTACCGGCTTTGGATAGCGGCCTTCCTTAACTCCAGCCCACCATGTAGATTTGCTGACGGGAAAAACTCTCAATACTTCCGGCAATCTTACAAAGCCAGTTTCTGGTAAAATTTGATTTCGCATGATGGTTCTCCTTCGTTTTGTTGAAACCAAGGAAAGCCTATGCTGTATGAAATGATTTTTGGCCGTACAGAAAAATCGAAAACCTTATACGGTTTTCATTCCTGCTTTGTCAGGGCATCCCGAGGCAAAAACGGTAATGCGTTTTTTATCCAGCGCCGCACAGTATCCTGATCTACCGATAAACCGAGCAATTCAATGTCGTGGACTAAGTCAGGAATCGCCGGACTCTTTTTTGCGTTCGGGTCATATCCGTATCCTTTGATTATAGCCCCTAAGAGAATTTTATGAATTGTCGTTCTTTCGCGGGATTCCAGCTTATCAGCTTGAGATTCTTCAAGAGCGGCGGCCAGAGCATCGACCTGGGCCTGTAAATCTTCAATGCTGGTTTTGCTCTTTTCCGACAGCTCTTCATAAAGTTTTCTCCAGTCAGGCGCGGATGTGACCGGAGCACGGCTGGCGAGAATTTCTTTCATGCGGGCAGGGATCGGAACATTATTACGCTCCGCCCATGCAATAAAATCGGCTGGCTTCACGGGATCGGTCAGTTCACCGACAGAAACAGCGCGTCCGGCAACCTCATGCAATTTGCGGTAAGAATTAACAAACGGCGAGAGATAAGACATTATGCCTTTCATTCGCCCCAAGAACACGACCTCAGGATCTTTGCCAAAACTAAGGGCTATGGCTTCATCCAACGACCAGTAGGGCATACGGCTCCAATGATCACAATCAGCATCAGCCTTTTTCTGATGGAAAAATCGCCGCCGATCTCTTTCGGAAAGTTGCTTTTCGTATTCTTGATCATAAAGTTCCCTGACCTGCTTTTGGGGAAGGTTTTCAAGTTCCTGCCTGTATTCCTCGGACTTTTTGAAAACCTCGTCTGTAACGGGCAGCAGCGGTTCTTCATCTTCATAGATGCCATCATTGAAACCGTATCTTTTGGCTATGGGGGAAGGGTATGGCTCACGCAGTTCAGGGAATTTGCGCGCAACAAGAAATTCAATGTAATCGGGCGTTGGAAGCGTACTCATTGTTCTGCTCTTTTTCTGCCCAGATCAAAGGCTCCGACAATTACTTGGCCACCAGTCGCTATCTCATCCAGATAATCCGCCCAGTCCTGCATCATTTTGGCGCGTTCATCCAGAAATTGAGCGCGGTCATACGCCCGGTCAATCTTACTTTTGTGGGCATGAGCAAGCTGTCGATCCACAACCTCGTGTCTATAGCCCAGCTTTTCCTTGATGGTACTCATGGCCAGCGCGCGAAAGCCATGTCCGGTCATGCGCCCCTTATATCCCATGCGTCCGATGGCAAAAAGAACTGTGTTATTTGACATGGCCTGTTTAGGGCGCACCTGACTGGGAAAAACCCAATCCGTATTCAGATGCCCCGTTTCTTCATGCTGTTCTTTCAGAATGGCAATCGCTTGCCGGGAAAGCGGAACAATATGAGGTTTTCCCATCTTCATGCGTTCTGCCGGTATTTCCCAAACGGCGTTCTCAAAATCAATTTCATGCCATTTTGCGTGTATCATTTCCGTAGTGCGCGTGAAGCATAACATTAAAAGCCTTATAGCCCTGCGCGTCCGGGCATACAGGCGCGCATCATTTTTTTCAAGCACGTTCAGGAATTGAGGCATCTCCCTTATATCAAGACAATGAAAGTGCTGTGTTTTTCCTGCTTTCAAAGCCCCTTTTAAATCAGCCGCCGAATCACGCTTACAGCGGCCCGAAGAAATGCCATACCGGAAAATCTGACCACAAATCTGTTTTACCCGCGCGGCCACATCCAGCGCGCCCCGTTTCTCGATTCTCCTTAAAACACTTTCCAGCAAATCCGGCGGATCAATATCTGCAATAGGGCGTTTTCCGATAAATGGAAAAATATCAATCTCCAAGCGCCGCATAACATTCCGGGCATGGGCGGGTGTCCATTTCCCTTTCTGGTTTTCATGCCATTCACGAGCGACGACCTCGAATGTATTCCGGGATTTACGAACAGCCTGCTTGCGTTGCTGCTTCTTTTCCTCAGAAGGATCTTTTCCTGCGGCCAGCAACTTTTTTGCCTGATCTCGCTTCTCTCGCGCGTCTGCCAGAGTCACGATGGGATATACTCCCAGCGCGAGAAGTTTTTCTTTGCTCAAGAAATAGTATTTAAGCCGCCAGTAACGCGCGCCATCAGTGCGTACATACAGATAAAGCCCACCGCCATCAGCCAGTTTATATGGCTTTTCCTTGGGCTTTGCAGCACGGCATGTTTTGTCCGATAATTTCACCAGATACCCCTAAGATAAAAGATACCCCCGTAAAGTACCCCTAAAATTCTTGGATGTAAATGGATGGGTTAATGTTTAATCGGACAAAAATACATAGGATTTCAGCGCCTTTATTGCATTATTCTGGATTATCTCGGACGCTATCAAATAAAGAAATGGAGCGGGTGATGGGAATCGAACCCACATAGCTAGCTTGGAAGGCTAGAGCTTTACCACTAAGCTACACCCGCATTTGATAACCGCAGTCTTAACATTTTTTCAGGCGGCGTCAACAATTTAAGGGACATGCGTAATGGGTTTCCGGAACGGGCACCGGTCCCGCTTATAGTGAAGCCTGTCCATAATTCAAGGAATGGAGCGGGAAACGGGGATCGAACCCGCGGCCCTCAGCTTGGGAAGCTGATGCTCTACCACTGAGCTATTCCCGCCCGCCAAAAGAATGGTGCGAGATAAGCAGCTTTTTACGATAACTGCAAGCCCCCACCACAGGGCCTAAGGGCTAATTCCTGACGGCGTCTTCGTCATGCTGTTCAAAGAATTGAATCAGCTGCAGAAATTCCCGAATGCTGGATTGATCGGCTTTAAGCGCCTTTTCCATCAACTCACAGATATGAAACATATCACCCGCCATATTACCGGAAGCTGATATATCCTTAAAACAGGAGCGAACAGCCTGCTCAATACTGGCACGCGTTACTTCCATATCTATGCGCTTGGCTTCCGATTGCAAAAACAGAAGCGAAGCCAAAATCCCGATGGGATCATTCCCTGCGTCAATATTTTTACCCAATATAATGCTCCTTTTTACGCTACTTTACGGACCTCGTTCTCGCGTATTTTCTGGCGAAGAAGCGGTGAATAGCCAAGAGCGCGCTGCTCGATTTCCTGTTCAATCGCATCCGGCGTACGGCCAAAATCCAGTACAGGATCTAATAAGCCCGTACTCTCGCGTATGGTCCGGTTGATTTCCTCGTTCACCCAAAGACGACCCACACGAACCACTTCGCCGCCAATATCGGTTTCAGGACCCAAATAATCGACCTCCCAGCCGGGGCGCTCAAAAACCTTCCAGTAATGCGGGTTCATCAGGGCCACATAAGCATCCAGACGCTTATACAGCGCATATTCCATGTAACCCACGATAAGCTCGTTCACGACCGCACGGCGCCTGTCTCTGTCATCGCGCAGCCGCGGATGCACCACCAACCGGCTGGCTTCGTATATCTTGGGACCGGAAGGAAGCTCGGTCGTCACCAAACTTCGGAAACTTTCGGAAATCATGAACTGACCGATAGTACCGGGTTCCGTGAGCTCATCCACCGTGGGAAACAGCCGTGTAACACCTAATATCCGGCCATCATGCTCGCAGCGGCTAACCAGATAGCGGGTTCCCGGCTTATCAAAATTATCCGCTTCCGTATTTTCATGGGCTGTCAATCCCTGTTTCCAACCCAGCTCCGCCACACAAACCTGATATCTGAGCTCAAATTGCTCTCTGAGCGGGTTGTGAGGAAAAAAGTTTACACAATTACCAACTCCGACGCATTCAATCACAGAAGTTCTCCTTTTCTTGTGAATGACTCCTGCGTTGATTGAAATAATTTTAGAGGATTTAAGAAACTGACACTTTTGACAGGGGGGTCCCGATCAGCACGGGATCAATAAGCCCAAGCCGTATCGCCTTGGTCATGGCATACACACGCCCGTAGGCATCTAGCTTTTTGAAAATCTTGTTCCAGTGGAACCGCACCGTGCTGAAACTGATATTAAGGATGGCAGCGATTTCCTCGTCTGTCTTGCTTTCCACCGCCCAGCACAGGATTTCTTTTTCCCGCACGGTCAGGCTGATCTGATGATCAGGGCTGATCATGTTCTTGTATGTTTCGTGAAAATAAACCGTCAGGAAATAAGCATTCGCCAATAACTGGTAGTTTCGCTTTTGATGCCGGGCTTTTGCTTTGTTGGGTTCTGTACGGCATAGCCCCACCCCGACAATTTCCCCCGGCGAACTGATAAGCGAGATACCGATACCGTCAGATACACCGGCCTCATCCGCCTCATCCATCAAGAGTTTGGAGGATTTCCGTATATTGGGATCCCTGTCCAGATCCGACCAGAAGAAAGGAACGCGGGATCTGGCAATCCGCTCGATGACAGGATCGACATCGATATAATTATTCTGCCGGTAATATTTCATCCAGTGTTCGGGATAATTCGTCACCAGACCGTGCTGGCGCGGCAAACCCAAACTGGGGTGATCTGTAACAAGGCTATAAACAGCGCGGCCATAGCCCTCTCTCTCCATAATGGAGGCATATCTGCTAAAGGCCTCTTCCGGCGTTTCCGCAGAATTTATCAGCGCTATATAATCATCCAAATTCTTCATTTTTAATAAGTGATTTCATTAATCGCTTAATGGATTCTCTGGCATCCGAGTTTTGCAACTTGGTAAATAAAGCCAGCATCTCCAAAGCTTCCTTGCTATAAATATGACTGTTTTTAGAATTATCTTTTAAAAAAACTGTAGGATCCTCTTCCATGGCTTCTGCCAGCTTAAAGAGCATACCGGCGCTTATTCTGTTCACGCCTTTTTCGTATTTTTGAATCTGCTGAAAACTTATCCCGACATGGTTGGCGAGGACTTCCTGACTCATCCCTTTCAGAATGCGAACAGCCCGAAGGTTGGTTCCTACAATTTCATCGGCTTCAGTAGCACGTCTTTTGGTACGCAATTTAGATCCCTCTATTTTGGAAATGATATTACCATAGATAGAACATAAAAAAATTCAAAGGCTTTTTTAAGCATCGGAAAAGAAAATACTTTTTATGCCGATCAATACATTAATAACAAAAATTTTGTGAAATCTAATGCACGCACAGGTAATGAAGTTCTGAATATAAGGAAGAATGGTGGTGGGGGTCGGATTCGAACCAACGTACTCATAAGAGGGCAGATTTACAGTCTGCTGCCATTAACCACTCGGCCACCCCACCACAGGGATACGAAGATGCCTTCGGTATGGGGGCTATACAAAAAGGTTTTTGACAGCTCTGTCAAGTGTGTGAATAGTGCGAATATGAAACAGCGTCCGAATTTTTCTAAAAAACAGCAAGGTAAGCCTTCCCAAAAGCGCCCGGCAAGGGGTTTTCAAAAAAAGATAGCCCCAAGCCGGGAAAAAACACAAGATCATCCACAAGCCCGGCGCCGCGCCTGACAATCCAGCTTTTCGGTCAGCATGCTGTACGGGAAGCCTGGCTGAACCCGCGACGGCATATTCAGGCGCTCTATGTCACGGAAAATACGCTCAAGGGGTTTGAAAGTGCCCTCGAAGAGAGCAAAGGCCTGAAACGTCCGGCGCCCACGCTGATAGACAAGGACATGCTGGATAAATCTCTGCCGCCCGGTACCGTGCATCAGGGCATTGCCTTGAACTGTTCCGCCCTGCCTGAGATAGGCCTACAGGACCTGATTATCAGCGCGCGGCATAAAGAAAAAGCCCTCTTCGTTATTCTGGATCAGGTCAACCGACCCCCATAATATGGGAGCAATCCTCCGCAGTGCCTGCGCGTTCGGGGCAAATGGTATCATCGTGCAAAAGCGCCATGCCCCCGAATTACACGGCCCGGCAGGGGCTATCATCGCCAAAACCGCCTGCGGCGCCATGGAACATACACCCATCGCCTATGAAACCAATTTAAGCCGCAGCATCGAAGCGCTGCAGGAAGCGGGATATTTCGTCTACGGTCTTGATGAACGGGGTGAAAACATGCCATCCCCCGGCACATTCCCACCACGCTGCGTGCTGGTTTTAGGCGCGGAAGGTGACGGGCTACGCCATTTAGTGAAAGAAAAATGTGATGTTCTAATAAAATTGCCGACCGCAGGAGCGATCGGCAGCTTGAATGTCTCTAACGCCGCAGCAGTGGCGCTTTATAGTGCAGCTATAGCGCCCTAAACTACAGGAATAAACTCATCATTTTCTGTAGCAGGAACATACTTACCAGAAGCCGGCTTAAGTGCTTTATAACCTTCGGTAAAGGCCTCTACGCCCTTGGCATTTTCAAGTGCTTCATACTTTGTCAAAAGCTCCTGAAGTTGGCCGAAAGTTACAAATTTGTGTTTATGTTCGCAGTACTCTCTTGTGCTGAGCAGAACATCCAGATGCGTACGCAATCTGGCAGATACATCAAATAATGTATTCTCATCACCAGGGGCATTAGCATCAATACCCGCGTCTTTATAAGCTTTAAGTATTTCAGGTCTGTCTTTATGAGGATAAACACCAGAGACATAAAGACCAACAACCAGATTATGACTGCGATCTGCCGGAAAAACTTTGTCAGACCATGATTTTTTCTTGTCTTCCATGGCAAGATAGTGGTCCAAGCCAGTATTCGTCTTAAACGACTGCCATAAATTACCTACAACGCTCATAATAAAATCTCCAATATAAATTCCAGATGCACAACTCTATACCCACACTATGTATTATGTCAATGAATAAATTATATAAAATTTTAATCAAAATTTTGACAAATACAACTCATCACAGGTACACTAAAAATATAAGCACAATGAATCGCGTATAAGCGATCGTGACATAGAGGATAGTGTGAACGGCTATGGGATCTGAAACCCTTCCCCACTTCATGTTTATGGTTTTCGAACTGGTGATGAGCGCCCTGCCGTATCCGCAGAAGCAGCGCCGCCAGCCTTCTCTTGCAACTCAGTTTCCCCAAAACCCGCGAAGGGATTACCTTACGATGCTTCGGCGTAAAATGGCGCCGACGCACGGATCGTAACCCCCTTCACCCCAAACCCTGCCTCGGTGAATCCCCCATTCACCGAGGCATTTTTTTATGGACTTGGGCGTAGCCATACTCCATTCTTCCCCCCATGGCTGCCGAAAAAACACCCCCTGATTCCGAAATGCGGAAAGATGATTTGTACCTTGTTGATGGCTCCGGATTCATCTTCCGGGCTTATTTTGCCCTGCCCCAGAACCTGACAAACCCGGCGGGCCAACCGGTGGGCGCGGTGCTGGGTTTCGTGAACATGCTGATGAAGCTTTTGAGCGACTTTCATGCCCCGAATATCGCCGTTATATTCGACGCCGCCCGCAAGAACTTCCGCTACGATATCTATGACCTATACAAGGCTAACCGCGATGATCCGCCGGAAGATTTAATACCGCAATTCCCGATGTTCCGCACCGCCGCCGAAGCCTTCGGCATTCCGGCGCTGGAGGTTGAAGGGTATGAGGCCGATGATTTGATAGCCGCTTACGCCCGTCTGGCGCAGGAACAGGGGAAAAACGTTACGATTGTGGGGTCTGATAAAGACCTTTATCAGCTGGTCAATGACCATGTACGGTTGTTTGATCCCTTAAAACAGAAATATATCGGCCCGGCGGAAGTGGCTGAAAAATTCGGTGTCCCGCCTGAAAAAGTGGTGGAAGTGCAAGCGCTTTCGGGGGACAGCGTTGATAATATTCCGGGCGTTCCCGGCATCGGCCCCAAAACAGCGGCGGAGCTGATTAATACTTACGGCGATGTTGAAACACTGCTTGCCCGCGCCGGAGAGATCACCCAAAACAAGCGCCGTGAAAGCCTGATCGAACATGCGGAAAACGCCCGGATATCACGAAAGCTAGTGGAGCTCGATCGCTTCGCCCCCCGTGCCAATGGCGGTGGAGGACTTAAAAAGCTCGCGATCTGTCGGACAACAAAGCGCTGGTGGCATTCTTGCAGGAACAAGGGTTTAAATCCGTTCTGGCGCGGCTGGGCGCCTCCACGGAAACAGCTGGTCCTACAACCGCTTCTGCCCCACAGAATGCAGCACCAGCAGCAAAATACCCATCGCTATCTGATAACAAATACACCCTGATCACCGATGAAAAAACGCTGACCCAATGGATCGTCAAGGCCTATGAAGAAGGCATTCTGGCGATTGATACCGAAACCACCAGCCTGACGCCCGCTATGGCTGATCTGGTGGGTATTCGATCGCCATCACGCCGGGCGAAGCGGCCTATATCCCGCTCGGTCACAAACAAAGCGGCGGTGATTTATTCGGCGGCGGCGGCGACGCACCCGATCAATTGCCGATGGATAAAGCCATCGCGCTCCTGAAACCGCTGCTGGAGGATGAGTCCGTCCTTAAAATCGGCCATAACATGAAATATGACTGGCAGATGTTTAAGCAAAAGGGCATCCACACGGCACCTTGCGATGATACGATGCTGATATCATACGTGCTGGATGGCTCCACCGTTTCGCACGGCATGGATAATCTGTCCGAACGCTATCTGGGCCATAAGCCGATTTCCTATGACGAAGTAACGGGCACGGGGAAAAGCCGTATTACCTTTGATCTGGTGTCCCTCGATAAAGCCCTCGATTACGCGGCGGAAGACGCTGATGTCACGCTGCGCCTGCATAAGCTTTTAAAGCCGCGGCTGGTGCAGGAAAAGATGGTGTCGGTCTATGAGAATATCGATCGCCCGCTCATTCCCGTTATTGCCCAGATGGAGCTGGAGGGCATTAAGGTGGACTCAGCCATCCTCAAATCCATGAGCACCGAATTCGGCTTAAAGCTTGCGGCGCTGGAAAAGGAAATTCAGGATATCGCGGGCATGCCGTTTAACGTGGCATCGCCTAAACAAGTGGGTGAAATCCTCTTCGATTCCATGGGCCTTTCTGGCGGCAAGAAAACCAAAACGGGCCAGTGGCAGACGGATGCCGATCTACTGGAAGATCTAGCCGCGCAGGGGCATGAGATCATCAAAAAAAATCCTCGAATACCGGATGCTGGCGAAACTCAAATCAACTTATACCGATGCGTTGCAGGAACAGCTAAACCCGCGCACGGGCCGGGTGCATACATCATTCGCGGTGGCGCATACCAGCACCGGGCGGCTGGCCTCCAGCGATCCGAACCTCCAGAACATCCCGATCCGTACGGAAGAGGGGCGCAAGATACGGGAGGCGTTTGTCGCGGCGCCGGGACACGTACTCCTCTCCGTTGATTACTCGCAAGTGGAGCTGCGTTTAGCGGCGCAAATGGCGGGGGTGGAAGCCCTTAAAAAAGCGTTTCGGGACGGGGAAGATATCCATACCCTCACCGCCAGCCAAGTCTTCGGCGTGCCATTGGATCAAGTCACGCCCGATATCCGCCGCCAGGCCAAGGCCGTGAACTTCGGCATCATATACGGTATTTCCGGCTGGGGTCTTGCCAAACAACTCGGCATTGATGCCGGAACCGCCAATGAATTCATCAAGCGTTATCTTACAAAGTTCAAGGAAATTCAGGATTTCATGGAGGCGCGGAAGGATGAAGCGCGCGCCAACCTTTACGTCAAAACGCTCTATGGACGCAAATGCTTCACCCCGAACATCAATAACAAGATGCAAGGCTTAAAGCTGGGGGCCGAACGCGCCGCGATCAATGCCCCCCTACAAGGTACGGCGGCAGATATCATGAAAATTGCCATGGCTGCCATGCCGCCTGCCCTTGCCAAAGCGGGCTTGAAAGCACGCATGCTCTTACAGGTTCATGATGAATTGATTTTTGAAGTACCGGAAGGCGAGGCCGAAAAAACCGCCGTACTGGTTAAGGATGTCATGGAGAACGCTTTCAAATTTCCCGGCATTAATTTTGACGTGCCGCTGGACGCTGAGGCCGGTACGGGCCTCTCATGGGCAGCAGCACATTAGTCCTTTTCTTTTGTAATAAGATACCGACCAGCCGCAGTAATGCGTGCCGTTGCCTTGTTCTGCGCCAGCACGACAAAGCCCTTGTTTTCGGCCCGCAAATCCACTTTGATATCGATTGTTCGGGCGCTGCCGTCCCAGTCACCTGCCGAAATCATGGCGCTTACGATATTCTGATAGACGGCATGAGAGGCCTCCCCTTTCACCCCTTCCAGCCTGTGGGGGCGGTCGATGAGGGCCACTAATAGCTCATGATTGGCAGGTTGGTCCAATGCCGGTAATTTTATTTGATACGAACCGTTTTGTATTGATTGTGTACCCACCAGTAGAGGGGCCACAGAAGACTCCATCTCCAGTAGCTGTCCCACATTCTCCTGCTGATATCCTACAGCGTTCTGAGCGCCGTTTATGATCATTTGCGGCGTATAATTGGGCCCAAGATGGAGCGTATCGTTATAGTAGCTTTGACGCTCCACACAGAAATCACGTGTCAGGCTGGTTTTATCCGCTTCGAAATAGGATACATGACAGGCCAGGCCGATAACACCGGGGCGGTCTAACAGGCTGTGAAAATACTGATTGGCTTCCGGGCAAAACACACAAGCCCTCGAAGAAAATAACTCCACAACACTCAGAGCCGGGGGCGATAGGGATTTATCTGCCTCCTTCTCCGCAGCAGCTACGGGCTCTGTCACCGCGGCAGCCTCTTCCGCTTTCAAGAAAGCAGGAACACATAAGACAGAAATCAGGCATGCCAGAGTTAAAATGGCTTTTCCTGTGCAGAAACGGCGGGTAAATGCTGGACGTATCATGGCTTCTTACGCATAGTAGGGTAAGGGCAGGCAGAAAAGAAGGCCAGCTTAAAAATGTTATGAGCAAAAAAATAATGATCCCCGGCATGGCCGGGCAGGAAATTGCCGCGATTATCAGACGCAACACCAACCCGGATGCGCCCGATACGCGCAAGACGCTTGTCCTGATGAGCCATAGCTTCCCCGGCCATAAAAGCTCGAACAATGATTTTTTTGGCGATGTTGAACATATGCTGACAGCCCGCGGTCATGACACGCTGCGCTTTGATTACCGGGGCTGCGGCGAAAGCGACGGCAAGGAAGAAAATTACAGCATTGATCAGGCGTGCGAAGATTATCAAAGCGTTCTGGATTGGTGCCGCCGCGATGGTTACAGCCAGTTTATCGTAATTGGTGAGGGGCTTGGCGCCACCATTGCAGCCATGAATATAGGGCTGGATATCAAGGCCTTCCTGATGCTCTGGCCTGTTCTGGAGCCAAAAATTTATTTCCGGGATTATATCGCCAAGGGCGAGATGGACCCGGATGGCAAGCCCTTTGCCCTTCTCGATTCCCACCGCATAGGCACCGATTTTATCAAACAGGTCAAAGATCTTGATCTTATCCAGTATCTGAAGGAAATCTATTGTCCCACGCTGATCATGCATGGCAGTGAAGATGAAATTGTTCCCGCCGCGCATCTGGATCTGGCACGGGGCTTTATTCCCGCCCGGCGGATCGAGATTACCGTCTTTCATGACGGCACACATGGTTTGCCCAATTTAAGCCACCGCAAGGCGATGCTTTATCATATTCAGCAATTTGTGCAGAAATATGCTTGATTTTTCCGGGGTGTTCCCTGTATAACCACTCATTCAAACAGACAGCCTGGCTAAACATAAGGCATTGCCTCGGTTGTCGCTTGTTCAGATTTTATCTTGAACGCAAACTTTAAAGGAGAGAAATATGCCGAAAATGAAAACCCAGAGCAGCGCGAAGAAACGCTTCAAGCTGACCGGATCTGGCCGTGTGAAGGCGAAAGCATCTCACATGCGTCACATGCAAATGAATAAACCCAAATCGATGAAGCGTAAGGCTCGCGGCCTGTTCGTTCTTTGTGAAGAGAACGGCAAAAGCATCATCGAAAATCTGCTGCCCTATGCGCGCGCGAAAAAACAAAAGCCGCCCGCTGCGAAAACAGTAGAAAAAACGGAAGCTAAAAAAGCTCCGACAACCAAGAAAACCGAAGCTAAAGCTTCCAAGGCAGGTGAATAATGGCACGCGTTAAAGGGGGCCCACGCGCCCATGCTCGTCACACGAAAGTAATCAAACTCGCGAAAGGCTATTACGGCCGCCGCAAGAGCTGCTTCCGCACAGCCGTTCAGGCTGTTGAAAAAGCCGGTCAATATGCTTACCGCGACCGCCGTGTGAAAAAACGTGAATTCCGCGCTTTGTGGATTCAGCGTATCAATGCCGGTGCTCGCATACACGGCCTGACATATTCCACGCTGATGCACGGCCTGAAACTGGCCGGGATTGAGCTTGATCGTAAGGTTCTGTCTGATATAGCCATCCGCGATGAAGCCGGTTTTGCCGCTATCGCCAAGCAAGCACAAGCTGCCCTTGGTAAAGCCGAGAAAAAAGCCGCTTAATTAGCGAACTATCCAAAATTTAAAACAGCCCCCTTTAAATACGGGGCTGTTTTTTTTATGAAAGACAGTGCTAAAAACGCTTCTATGACTGATATAGCCTCATTAAAACAGGAATTGGCCCACCAGATTGAATCCGCCCGCGACACCAAAACGCTGGAAGATGTGCGCGTGCATGTTCTGGGCAAAAGCGGTCAGATCACGGCACTGATGAAAACACTGGGCCAGATGGACCCGGAAGAACGCAAAACCAAAGGCCAGGAATTAAACGCGCTGAAGGATGAGATCGCCGCGCTGATATCATCGCAGGAATCCGCCCTGAAAAAGCAGGAAATGGATGCCAAGCTAGCGAATGAAACCATCGATATCACGCTTTCCCCGCGCCCCGCAGCTACGGGTAAGATCCACCCGATCAGCCGCACGATGGAAGAGCTGGTTTCCATCTTCGGCGCTATGGGTTTTAGCGTTGCCGAAGGCCCGGATATCGAGGATGACTGGCATAACTTCACCGCCCTGAACTTCCCGCCCGGTCACCCGGCGCGTGAGATGCAGGACACATTCTTCCTGCCCGATACCCCTGGCGAAAGCGATCCGGCCCGCGCCAAAAAGCTGCTCCGCACCCATACATCATCCGTGCAAATCCGCCATATGGAGAATAATAAACCGCCGCACAAAATCATCTGTTTCGGGCGCACATACCGCTCCGACTGGGATATGACCCACACACCGATGTTCCATCAGGTGGAATGCCTTTATATCGACAAGGGCGTTACTATGGCGCATTTGAAAGGCTGCCTGACCGACTTCGTACGCGCTTTCTTTAATAACGATAGCCTGCCCGTACGCTTCCGCCCGTCTTTCTTCCCGTTTGTGGAACCGGGCGCGGAAGTTGATATTGGTTACGTGAAGGATGACAAAGGCGGCATCCGTCTGGGCGCCGCGCGTGATGGTGAAGAACAACGCTGGATGGAAATTCTGGGCGCCGGTATGGTACACCCCAACGTACTGAAGAATTGCGGCATCGACCCGAACGAATATCAGGGGTTTGCCTTCGGCTGCGGGATTGAACGTATCACCATGCTGAAATACGGAATCCCCGACCTTCGTACCTTCTTCGACAGTGATATCCGCTGGCTTTCTCACTACGGCTTCGACCCCGTGGAAAGCCGCAACTAGGAAAGATCCCTCAACGCATGCTGATCCGCCCGCTGGAACCGGATGATTACGCCGAATGGGTTCCGCTGTGGGATGCTAATAATCTGGGCCAAATCAACGGCAAGCTTACCACCACAACATGGTCCCGCCTCAGCGATCCCTCTGACACACAAATGAACGGCATGGCAGCGTTTGATAATGCCGGACATATAGTCGGCATCATGCATTACATCCTCCACCCCACGACGGGCAGTCTACAGCCCGCCTGTTACATGCAGGATCTATTCGTCATGCCCGCCCACCGGGGCAAAGGCATTGCCAAGAAACTGGTACGGGAATTGGAAACACTGGGTAAGGAACAGAAATGGGCGCGCATTTACTGGCTGGCTGATAACACGAATAGAGAAGCCATGGCACTATATCGCAATCTCGGCATCAAACTGAATTTCGGGTTTTATGTTCTGCCGACAGGGCTGGTTTAGGTACTCATACCCGCAGAAACTGTTTGCTCATGAACAGGCGTTCTGGAAGCCGGCGAATACATCTCTGTCAGCAAGTTTGTTAACCGCCCCACCATCTCCGGGGTTTCATTGCTGGCACCCCCGTTAAAATGAGCGACCAGAGAAGGCTTCAGGTTACCTATCATCGCTTTAGCAGTTTCCGGGTCATGCGGCACATGTTTGGTGATATCAACATCTTTACCATCAAACCCTTTATGGGTGCCTCTGAACATCATCTCGGCGAGAGTCAGCTTTGCTGTAACATCCCCCCCTTCTGACGCCGCTTGTATAAGGCCTATGCCTACTTCAATATTAACATCCCCCCCCCATGACGCCACTTCTTCGCCGATACGTCGCATAGCCTGATATTTAAGTGTAGGGTCCCCATGCCCCTCCGCTGCCAGAAAATCAGCTTTCATGTCTGACTCAAGAAAATACTCTCTGATTTTGATCCCACCCAGATTTCTTTGTGCCTCAGCCATAATCGCAGGGTTCACTTTATCGTTAAAAGCTTCCCTCAAGATTTCAGGGGCTCCTTTAAGCTCATACTGTATTCTAATATCTGGCCTTTCATAGTCAGGTTTCTGAGGTTTTGAATTTTCAAACCCCAACTCTCGTCTCACATCCGCCGGCAGACGGTTTTCCGTGCCTGGCGGCAAGACACCCGAGGGCATCCTTCAGGATGGTCTGCATATCTCCTGATAAAGGTGATTTACAAACCTCTCCCAGTCGGTCCCAAAACTGGTTTTGACGATTCAGGTTAACAAGATTGGGATCCGAACTTGTCAACTGATCCCGCAAGCTTACAAAAATCCCGGGCACACGATGCTGTGTTTGGGCGGTCGGGTCAGCATATCCCCGCCCCGATTTTGTTACCCAGCCTTCTCCGTTCCCTATCGCTTCGCCTTGAATTTTGCCATCTATAGGCCCCGGTTCTTCTCCTCCGGGGCTTACAAGATTAATCAGTGAATCCAACTTATCTTTCGCATCCCCGAATGCTGCTACTTCGCTGCTGGAAAAATTGCCTGCTCGTCTATAAAGCGCCTGACCATCTTCTGCCAAGACGCCCCCGCGCGCGCCTGTTGTTGTCTGAGGCCCGAGGCTGTGATGTGTTCCGATTGATCATGGCGATAGTTTGGCTATGACCACGCCCATCAAAATCCTTTAGTTGCTTGGTAAGTTCGCCCCTTGGCAAATTAGCACCAAGGTTATCATTTAACATCTCTTTCAAGCGTCTTAACTCAAGATTGAATGCAGGGTTAACAGTTCCGTCCCGTTGCTGATTGGCGGTAAATTTATCATGAACCGCCTGCCAAAATAGGGAATCAGCTTTCATGGGCCAAAGCTGGGTTTTCAATGACTCATAATAAGCTGCGTCATAACGGTCCGGGGAAGATCTTCTCACATCATTACCACCGGCAGCATCATGCGCCCGCTGCATGATTTTCTCGGCAGCGTCATCTCCTGCCATACCTATAAATTGCTCAATCTGAAATGCTTTATCTTGAACGGAAGCCATCTCACACCCTAACTACAAAAAGCCCTCTTTATATTTATTATGGTTATTATCATCTTAAATCCTTAAAGAACCGCTAAGGCCCGAATATGCTTTTATAAATGCTGTCAAATGTCTGCATAATTGATGGTTGTTCCGGTGCCACGGCCGCGCCATATACTTTGTCATGCAGTGTTTTATAATCCTGACAGGCGGGCTCTGTGCCGCATGCCTGACGGAACTGAAAAGGGCCATCCTTTTCAAATTTGTCCATGATCTGCCGCGCGAGATCTCTGTTCTCCGCAATAATATGCGCCCCTATCCCCAGTTCTGTCAGTGACTTACCCTGTACGGCGCCGTCATGGACAATGGTTAACAGATTAACCTGTGCGTGTTTAGAACCCATCTCCGCCGCGGCCTTTAAAATTTCAATACCGCGCTCGACGTTGTTTTTGTCCTTCAGCTCTAACCCGGCCGAGATAACGTGATTGCCCAGCTCGCGGTAAGCCTCGGCTCTGGCGGCAGCATCCTCGTGACTAGCGGCTTTTTTGATAAGACCTGTGAGAGTTTCTTCCTGCGCTGGATCAAGGCGCGCCGGGGCCTCAGGTAGTTTCGTAAGATTCAACACTTCCTGCGCCATCGCATTATGCAGATGCGGGCTGTCGTTCTTTAGCTGTTCAACTTCAGTCCAGAAAGGGCCATCACCCGTAATACCGTTATCTTTCAGATATTTTTCTGCTGCCGCCATATAAGTATCACGGTCTTTAAAGCCGCTATAACTGCCTTCATCACGGTGGGTCATCATCCAGCCGATCTGAAGCCTGGTCTGTTCTACATCGCTGTAATAACCCGGCCCCGGCACATCGCCCAGTGTGCCGGTTTCAAGGCGCTCACTTACATATCGAATAGCCTGACTGGCACGTGAAATAATGATCGGATCAACAGAATGATCAAAAAGACCTTTAATAACCGATGCCGGGTTACTGTAATCTACCGCTATCGGCACGCTCGTGGCGACAGGCTCCGGCTCTTTGGTAACAGTGGCAGGAGGCCGTATGGCGGCCCGCTGCTCCATCTCCAGTTGATTTCTCCGCTGCATTTCTTCCAAAGGTGATAATTCCTGCGTTGCCGGAGCTTGTTTTACAACGGATGAAGGCGGCTCCACCTTTACCTGCACGGGTTGCGTGGCGGCTTCCTGGTCTTTGGTCCATTTTTGCACCTGCCGTTCCAGACCCCGAACATCCATAAAAACGCTGTCCTTCACACCGTTTTGCTGAGGGTAAAAGCGGACATTGTCAAAAGGTTTTAACCTTTCCTGAAGCGACTGAAGACCTTCAGCGGAATCGAAACCGGGCTTGCCGTAATTTTTATAAAAATGATTGGCATCCCTGAATAGCTGTATCAGAGCCGTGACCTCTTCTGCGCTGGCTTCCCTCTGTTCAGCCATATACGTACACCCCTTTTGCGGCTGTTTTTAGCCTATTTCGTTACCATAATTCTGCCGCAAAGCCTTTAAGAAAGCCTTAAAAACAAGCCGCCATTTTTCCTTGTTTTCTGCCGTTCCTTTCGCCATGATGGGGCCGGATTTAGCAAAAGGATGAGATAAGTATGAAATTCACGCTTTCGTGGCTGAAAAGACATCTTGAAACGAATGCATCGCTTGAGGAAATCGGCAATGCTCTGACATCGCTGGGGCTGGAGGTTGAGGGGATAGAAGACCGCGCCGCAGTTTACGCGCCGTTCAAGGTGGCCTATGTCGAAAGCGCTGAAAAACACCCGGATGCCGACCGCCTGAAGGTCTGCATGGTGAAAACCGCCGATCACGGCATGCTGCAAGTTGTTTGCGGCGCGCCCAATGCCCGTGCGGGTATGAAGGCCGTGTTTGCGCCGGAAGGCTCCGTCATTCCTGCCAACGGCATGATTCTAAAAAAGGGGAATATCCGCGGCGTGGAAAGCAACGGCATGATGGTGTCGATGGCTGAAATGGGCTTATCAGAAGACCATGACGGTATCATCGAAGCCCCGACAACGTCCGAAATCGGCACACCTCTGGCGGCCATATACGGGCTGGATGACCCGGTGATTGAAATATCCCTCACCCCCAACCGTGTGGATTGCGCAGGCGTGCGCGGTATTGCCCGTGATCTGGCGGCAAAGGGGCTTGGCACATTAAAACCCCTGGCGGATGCCCCTGTGAAGGGCAGCTATGCCTCCCCCACCAAAGTATCCTTGAAAGATGAACAGGGTTGCCCGCTTTTCATCGGGCGTACAGTTAAGGGCGTTAAAAACGGCCCCTCACCGGAATGGCTGCAAAACCTTCTGAAGGGTGTGGGTCTGCGCCCTATCTCGGCGTTGGTGGATGTCACAAACTTTCTGTCGCTCGATCTCTGCCGCCCGCTGCACGTCTATGATGCTGACAAGCTGAAAGGCAATATTTACGCCGGAACGTCCAAGGGCGGGGAAGAACTGGAGGCCTTGAACGACAAAACCTATACCCTGCCGGAAGGCTGCGTCACCATTAATGATGACAGCGGCGTACTGGGTTTGGGCGGCGTTGTCGGCGGCACGTCCACAGGCTGTACGGATGCCACCACCAATGTCTTTATCGAAGCCGCCTATTTCGACCCGATGCGCATCGCCAAAACAGGCCGAAGCTTAAGCATTGAAAGCGATGCCCGCTATCGCTTTGAACGCGGGATCGACCCTGCCTTCACGGGCGCCGGAATAGAAATCGCCACCGCGCTTATTCTGGAGATTTGCGGCGGGGAAGCCAGTGACGTGGTTGTGGCGGGCAGCGTGCCCCCTTGCAGCAAGACCATTGAATTTGACCCGGCATTCACGGAAAAGCTGACGGGCCTTGCCGTTCCCACTGACGCTCAGGAAAAAATTCTGCGCGATCTAGGCTTTGATGTCAAAGGCAAGACCGTGACCGTACCCAGCTGGCGCGGTGATATCTGGGCGGTGGAAACTGACGGACGGGCCGATCTCGCGGAAGAAATCCTGCGTGTGACCGGGTTTGACGCTCTGCCATCCACTTCCGTCCGCGCTAGCGATAGCATTCCCGGCGCCCCGGAAACGGATCTTCTCACCCGCACGCGCAAATCACGCCTGACACTGACCACACGTGGATTTTCTGAATGCGTAACATGGTCATTCATGAATAAGGAACGTGCCAAGCTATTTGGTTCTAATGATAACGCGGCCCTTGCCATCGCTAACCCGATCAGTACAGAGATTGACCAGATGCGCCCATCGCTCCTGCCCGGTCTGATTGAAGCTGCAGCCAAGAACGCAGCGCGCGGGTTTCTGACGTGGCCTTGTGTGAAATCGGCCCTGTCTTCGGCGGCACCAAGCCGGAAGATCAGAAGGTCGTAGCAGGCGGCATTCGTGCCGGAAACTACGCAGGCCGCCATTGGGCCGGCCCGGTGCGCGGCGTTGATGCTTATGATGCCAAGGCGGATGCTCTGGCTGTGCTGGAAGCGCTCGGCGTGAAAGCTGATAACGCGCAAGTCCAGCGTAACACCCCGTCTTATTACCATCCTGGTCGTTCGGGCACGTTACAGCTTGGCCCCAATGTGCTGGCTGTGTTTGGTGAAATTCATCCGCTGGTAAAAGAAGAACTTGATATCAAAACCCCGCTGGTGGGTTTTGAAGTATTCTTAAATGCTATCCCTGCGCCCAAGAAAAAGGGCGGCACGGAAAAACCGCTGGTGGAGCTTTCAGCCTTCCAGCCGCTCACCCGCGATTTTGCCTTCGTGGTGGCACAGGATGTCGATGCTGACGCGCTTGTAAAAGCGCCCGTTCGGCGGAGAAAAAGCTGATCGTAGAAGCGTCCGTCTTTGATATTTATGTCGGCAAGGGCGTGGAAGAGGGCAAGAAATCCATCGCCCTTACCATCACCATCCAGCCGGTTGAAAAGACGCTGACGGATGAGGAGATCGATGCCATAGCTGCGCAGGTTATCGGACAGGTGCAGCAAAAAACCGGCGGGGTTTTACGGGGCTGATAATGCCTGACGGCGTTTACCTGCCAGAATAAAAGCCAGTAACAGCACATTCATCACTGCAATCGTGGCAGGGAATAATACTGTTGTCAGATTATAAACTTCCAATGCCGCAATCGCGAGGGCGCATTTAACAACCTGCACGGAAAACAGCAGGAACGATTCTTCCTGCGGCAAGGCATAGGCCTTACGAAGGGTTGGGACATACCCCATGCAATCAATACAACACAGAATAATCACCGCCCAAAGCGGGGTACTGGTAAAATACCAAATGGGGATAGTTGCCAGCGCCGCGATAAAGAAAGTCCAATCTAGCTTGTGATATTTAAAGACGGATTTCTCCATAAAGAAAGAACTACAACAATAAAGCAGAGCGATGCTGAAAACCCGGTAACCCACGCCCCCGGTCCGGCTTCTTCGGAAAGCTGTGAAACAAAAACAATACTGGTCGTCAGCCCCCAGATAATCCAAGTAAAGCTGTGCGGCTTTTTCGTGCCTTTATAAACAGCGATTATATAAGGAATGATGCTGCTGAAATCGATCCCGATCCCGGCAAGCCCTAAAAGCTCCTTGATCAAGATGGCTCAAAGTCCGGCAATCTTTTGGGCTCTTGCGCCAGCAATGCCTTCCGGTCCAGCTTGCCGATCATTGTTTTCGGCAGTGGCGTTGATGAAAATTCAACGTGTTTGGGCATTTCCAGCTTTGATAACCTTGATGATAAGAAGTCCTGTAACTCTCTGGTGGTCATACTCATACCATCCTTGCATTTGATCCAGACTTTGGGAACTTCACCCTTTTCTTGATCGTACACACCCGCCACTACGCATTCCTCGATGCAAGGATATTGATATATCTGTTCCTCGATATTGCGCGGATACACTTTAAAACCGCTGACAATGATCATGTCTTTGATGCGGTCAACAATACGAACATACCCATCTTCGTTCATGATACCGATATCGGCGGTATAAAGACGCATATCGCCCTCCGGCGTTTCACGCAGCACCTCAGCCGTGGCTTCTGGTTTTTCCCAATAACCTTTCATGACCTGCGGCCCGCGGATACATACTTCCCCACGCTCACCCAACTTCATCGGGGTTACTTTGTCGTCCGGGTTGATAATCTCGATAACCGTGCCCGGCAAAGGCAGGCCGATAGAACCCGGCACATTCTCTCCGAACGGGGGGTTTACTGTCGCCACGGGGGATGATTCGCTCAAACCATAACCTTCCACCACAACCGCACCTGTCTTGGCTTCAAAATCCTGCTTAACGGAAACCGGCAAGGGTGCACCCCCGGAAATACAAAATTTTAAGGATGACAAATCATACGAAGCCAGCTTCGGATGAACATTGATACTGCCGTACAAAGCAGGCACAGCCGGCATATAGTCGGGCCGGTGTTTATGGATCAGCCCCGGAACCTCTTCCTTAACAGTACGCGGCACGGTTATAATCTCCATCCCGCCCTTAAGCGCCACATTCATACATACCGTCATCGCAAAAACATGGAAGAATGGCAGAACGGCCAACATTTTTTCCTGATCATCCGTCTTGGGGAATTGCGCGTATGATTGCACAGCGTTCGCATATAAATTGGCATGCGTCAGCATCGCCCCCTTGGGGACCCCTGTCGTACCGCCTGTATATTGCAGCACGGCGACATCTTCCTGCGGGTTGATCTCCGCTTCCTGGCTATTGCCGTCATTTTCAATCATATTGTGGAACCAGGAGATTTTATCAGAATTACGCTTGGCCGCGATTTCAAACGATTTGAACAACCGGAACAGGTAATTTTTCGGGAAGGGCAAAGCGTCTGTAAACTTGCACAGGACAAGATCCTCAATAATGCCTTTATCCAGCATGGAATACATCTTGTTAGTCAGCATTTTCAGATCAACCGTAATCATCATCTTGGCTTTGCTGTCCTTGATCTGGTGTGCTACCTCGTCTTCCGTATAAAGCGGGTTGAAGTTCACAACGGTCGCACCGCGTTTTAATATCGCGAAATAGGCAATGATATAATAAGGGCTGTTCGGCAAAAATAGTCCAACATGGTCACCCTTGCCGATGCCTTTTTCTTCCAGACCGACCGCAAATTTATCGACAAGATCACCGATTTCTTGCCATGTGTAACGCTTGCCTAGAAAATTCAGCCCCGGCTTGTCACCATGCTCCTGCACCGCTTTTTCCAACAAGGAATAAAGCGAGCCGGTTTCAATAGGCATATCCCATTGTATGCCTTCGGGATAGCTCTTGAGCCACGGGTAATCTTTCTGAGACATTTACTTCCTCCACACAAGACGCATTTACTGCGCTGCAACATTCAACATATTGATATAAAAAATTTTTCATCTTAGCCATGAATATGCGGCTTGACCATTCCTTCCCTGCAAAAAATCACAAAATAATAATAAAGATTTTATTATCTGCATAAAAAATGCTTGCAAAGAAAGCAAAGCTATACTTAGGTTATGAGGTGTGTGTTAATTGTGGGATTTTATACTGTGAACATTTCTTACTCTGCAAATGATATTTCCGCTTCGGAAGATCTAAAGCCTATCAAGATGGTCTTAAAGTGGTTCAACGGCACCAAGGGATTCGGTTTCGTTGTGCCCGAGGATGAAAGCTTTGATGCCTTCATTCATATCACGACATTGCATGATGCCGGCCTGCACTCTATCGGTGAGGGAGCCGAGCTGATGTGCACTCTCTTTGACGGCCCCAAGGGCAAACAAGTCAAAGAGATTACGGAAGTGCTGCATCAGGGCTCTTTCTCAACCATTCCTCAGGAAAACCCGGAGGAAGGCACAATCACCATGGGCGGCCTCGTCAAATGGTATAAGCCGGAAAAGGGCTTTGGCTTTGTGATTCCAGATGATGGGCAGAAAGATGTCTTCATCCATAAATGCCGCCTTGATGAAATGGGTCTGGAAGAGGTCCGTGCCGGTCAACGCGTTAAAATTACTGTGCGCGATGTTGATAAGGGCCGCGAAGCCATCAAGATCGAAATAGAGTAAGCAAACCGCTTAGCTTTTTCTTTGCCTCACCCTTATTACCGCTTGTCCGCCAGCTCTTGAAGTTTTCGCGCAACATCAGTGCGCTCGGCGTTACCACCAGTGTCAGAACGGTGGAGAATGTCAGGCCAAAGGCGATAGCGCTTGATAACTGCACCCACCATTGCGTGGAGGGCGCACCGATACTAACTTCCCGCGTGATAAAATCAATATTGGTCTGACATACCATCGGCATCAGGCCAATTACCGTTGTCAACGTTGTCAGCAAGACCGGGCGCAAGCGCTGTACGCCCGTACGCATGATAATCTCTTTCCCGCTCAGCTCGCCGCCATGTTTACGCTTTAAGTAATCAAACGTATCGATCAGCACAATATTGTTATTCACGATAATCCCGGCCAGCGCGATCACACCAATACCGCTCATGATAATGCCGAAGGGCTGCTGCGTTATGATCAACCCCAGCATCACCCCGATCGTGCTCATCAAAATGGCGCTTAAAATAAGCCCCGCGCTATAAAAACTATTAAACTGAGCCAGCAGAATAATCGCAATCATGAAAAGCGCGACTGTGAAGGCCTCCTTCAAAAACTCTTCCGATTCGCGTTGCTGCTCGTCTTCACCCTTAAATGTGAGCTCGATGGACGGGTCGAACTTGTCGCGGTTCGCCAGCAGCCAGGTCTTTATCTGCTCAACCTTTTCATTCGTATTCACACCGGGCGGCAGATCAGCCTTCACCGTGATGATCCGGCGTTGGTCGGACCGGTTAATCACCCCGGTTGCCTGCTTGGGCGTGCGGGTCACAAAGCTTGAAACAGGGACCGATCCCTCACCCGTTTCAATGCGCACGCGGTCAAGCTGGTCGAGCGTCCGGCTTTCTTTTTCATGACGAATAACGATATCAATCTCATCATCACTGTCATCGGGGCGGTATTCAGCAACCTCCAGCCCGTTGGTCACCATACGTATGTAATATCCCACTTGCGTGATATCGAGGCCGAATTTCCGAGCCTGCGCCCGGTCGACATCCAGCTCCCACTTAATTCCCGGCATGGGGCGGGTATCTTCCACATCGCGGAAATCACCAATTTCCTGTAAAGCCCCTAAAACGGCCTCAGTTGCGTCATCCAATGTTTCCGGCAAGCGTGAACCAATTTGAATCTGTACGGCCTTACCCGTCGGCGGGCCTTCTTCCATCTTGCGGGTCTCCACGCGAAGACCTGGAATATCGCGTGTAACATCACGAATTTTGGTCAGAATTTCATCCGCCGGGGGACGCTGATCCCAATCCCGGAACTGCATCTGTAATTGCCCGATGACATCTTCGGCAAGGTCTGAGCCTTGCTGCACCGGCTTACCGCTACGGGTATATAAAACTTCGATACCCTTTATGTCGTTATTGAGATCAATGACGCGGTTTTCCACTTCACGCACCAGCTGGTCTTGTTCAAAGACGGACAAATTACCCCGGGCATGAATAAGCACAGTTGCCAGTTCCGGCTCAATTTCCGGGAAGAATTCCACACCCTTACCCACCGCGCCATAAAGAACCATAACCCCGACCAGCACAACAAACGCCCCCGCCAGCACGCGGCCCGGCATATTAAGCGCCTTATCCAGAACCTTGGCATACCCCCCGGTTAGCCCTTTGAGCTTTTCAAAATGCCCCTGTTCGGTCGCAATCACCATGTCTTTCATACCAGAATTATCCTGCGCGGGTTTGCCGAACAACGCCCCCAGCACGGCGTAAAAAACAGCGCGAAGAAGAAGGAGGATGACAGCACCGCCATCAACGTCAGCGGCATATATTTCATGAATTCCCCAACAATGCCCGGCCAGAAGAGCAGCGGCGCAAAAGCCGCCAGCACAGTCGCGGTGGAGGAGAAAATGGGCCAGAACATGCGCGTTGCCGCCTCAACATAGGCATCCGCCCGTTTATAACCTTCCAGCATTTTACGGTCGGCATATTCCACCACGATGGTCGCGCTATCGACCACCATCCCGGCGGAGAATATGAGCGAAAACAGCACCACCACATTCACCGTCAGGCCGCTTAGATACAACATCAAAATGCCCGCAAGGAACGACCCCGGAATGGCAATCACCACCAGGAACGATGCCCGCAGGCCGATATACCAGATGGTGACAATCAGGACGAGTACCACGGCGGATATCAAATTATTCTCCAAATCGCGCAGCATGATGCGGATCTGTTTTGACTGATCTTGCGAAAATGTGACATGCACAGCGTCCGGCCAGTGTGCTTTTTCTTCCTGCACCACCTGTTTAACGGCTTCAATCGTATCGATGATATTTTCGCCGCTGCGCTTTACGACTTCCAGCGCGATGGCGGGCTTACCATCCAGCCGCGCGAAGCTGTCCGGGTCGCGGAACCCCGGCGCACCTCGGCAATATCCCCCGCCGTGATCGTGGAATCGCCCACGGTTTTCAGCGGCATGGTCAGGATATCATTCACGCTTTCAAACAGGCCCGGCACTTCCACCGGGAAGCGGCCCGTTCCAGTATCCAGATTCCCCGCCGCCACCAGGCGATTGGAAAGCCCGAAGAAATTAAGCAGCTGCGCACCGTCCAGCCCGTAACTTTCAACATGTTCGGGGTCGACAATAATCTCCACCAGTTCATCCCGGTTGCCGCCGATCCCGGCTTCCAGAACGGATGAGAGACTTTCCACCTTATCCTGCAAATCCCGCGCGAGCTTCAGCAATGTGCGCTCTGGCACATCGCCCGATGGCGTCACCACCAAAACAGGGAAGAGGGAGAAATTCACTTCCGTCACGCGCGGCTCGTCCACATCGGCGGGCAGTTCCGGCCTTGTGCGGTCGACAGCCTTTTGCACATCATCCAACGCCTTGTCCTTGTCAAACCCCGCCCAGAATTCCATCAGCACGAAACCGCCACCCTGATAGCCTGTGGCCTTCATTTCCTTCAATCCTTCAATGCGGGATAATTCCTGCTCCAGCGGGCGGATGAGCAGCCGTTCGGAATCCTCCGGCGAGATACCTTCCAGCCCCACCGAAATATAAATCTGCGGGATATCAATATCGGGCGAGGATTCCTTGGGGATCGCCGTATAGGCATAAGCCCCCGCCACAAAAATCAGCAGCAGGATCGTTAAAACCGTGCGGGTTTGATAGATCGTAAGGCGTACCAGATTTTCCATGGCATCTCCGCTTACAAAAGCCCTCCGCCATCTGACTCAACGGCGTTCACGCGCTGGCCCGTTTTCACGAATTCCTGCCCGACCGTGATAATCCGCGTTTCATCCGGCAGGCCGTCCACCCATGTTTCGCCGCTGAAATCCGCCAGAATACGAACGGGTTTGAACTGTACGATATCACTACCATCCACAATCTTCACACCGATCATCCCTTCATCATTCAGGGTGAGGTTGGAGGAGGATATTTTATGCGCCGAGAGCTCTTCCGCCGGAACGGAAAGCCGCACCGTAAGACCGGCCCGCAAGGAGTTATCCGGGTTATCGGCAGAGGCCAGTATCCGGAAAGTCCGCGTCATCGGGTTGGCAGCGGCGGCGCTGAACGTGATTGTCCCCTGCAAGGTTGTATCACCATCCAGAAATTCAGCTGTTACCGGCTTGCCGGGGCGAATGGCAGCGATATCCTTTTCCGCCACGAATGCTTCAATCTCCAGCGGGTTTATCTGCACGACCGTAAATAAATCATTGCCTGCGCTTAACGTATCGCCCAGCTCGATATTCTGCTCATTGAGGATGCCGTCAAACGGCGCCGTAATATCGGTTTTGCCGCGGGTGGAGCGCGCATCTTCCAATACGGCACGAGCCGTTTCCAATTGCGCTTCTGCTTGCGCCAACGCCACACGGGAATTAAACCCCTTACTTTCCAAAGCCTTGGCAGCCTCAAACTGAATCTCCCGCTGGGCCACAAGGCTTTGCGCTTCTCTGACGCGGGCATCACGATCCTGCAATTCGATGCGGGCCAGCACGTCACCCGCTTGCACAACCGCGCCCTCTTCACGCAAAATTTCAGTAACGCGGCCTGTAATCTCGGCCCTTAAATTCACACGGCGCGAAGCTTGCGTACGCCCGGTTAATAATACTTGCCGCGTGAAATTCTCTGCCGTGCTGGTCCGCACACGGATTGCAGGAATGGCATCTTCCTTATCTGCTACTTCTGCCTGCACAGAACCATCTGTGATCTCTTCACCCGGCACAATAAAGCGCGAAGCGATCCATAAACAGGCGATCACGGTAATAACGAAAGCAATCGTGCGGGATGAAACCATATAGTCATTCTCATTTACTTTTGGGCAGCGTTGCTCGCTCCTCATGTACCGGAATGTACACTTTGTCGCTCGCGCCTTGCCCACAAGCAAAGCAGAACGACTATAGCTAATATACACCCGCACTTTTCTTTTACGAACGAAAAAGCCGCCCATAACGAGCGGCTTTCACAAGAAAGATCCTAAAGGGAAATTACTTCCCGACAGCTGTCTTAATGTCGTGCTCATCTTCCGGGGAAGCAGCGCGCGCTCTTTCCTCGAAATCCTCGGCTTTGAGGATACGGTTACGTGACGCCGCCTGATAGGCCATGCGCGCGTGTTCTTCGCAGTAAGGAAGACCCGTCGCAATCGTATGACCGCAGAAACCAAAACCGGCTTCCTTGGGATCACCTTCCGGCCAACGGCATTGGCGCGCTGTCAGCTCGGCCATCGAAAGACCTTTACCGACAGGTGCTTGAATAGCAGGTTTAGCTTTAGGCACCTTTTTCTCCGCCGGCGGAGTCGACGTATTCGCCGCCTGCTTTACGGTTTTCTTCGTGGCCGGTTGAATAGGCGATAAACGGTTGGAAAGCTTCAAACGGTGCGCTTTGCCGATCACGGCATTGCGTGTAATACCGCCGAGAGCGCTCGCGATTTCAGCCGCGGTTTTTCCTTCGCCCCAGAGTTTCTTTAGTAATGCGACGCGCTCGTCGGTCCAGCTCATATGATTTTCTCCCCAAAAAAATACGATGAATAGGCACTAAGTACCTGATAAAAAAACGCAAAATAAGTTTCCCATGAACTGAAGCCACCATAGCAGGTGTCTTCAAAAACGTCCAAGGGGGAGATGCAAAAAATATGCGCTTATCCACAGCCAGCGCGGCCATTTACCAGAAGTGGGGCAGTTCAGGATTTTATCTCCAAACCCATCAAACGGTAATTCTCGGCCCGCTCGCTCCAGTTTTCCTGCACTTTAACCATGATGCTAAGATGCACGCGGCGCTCCAGCATGTCCGATAATTCTTCGCGCACGGCGGTGCCGATTTCCTTGATCTGCCGCCCGCCTTTACCCAGCACAATGCCTTTTTGCGAGTCCCGCTGCACGTAAACGGTCTGGCTGACCTTGATATCGCCATTGTCGAAATTTTCCCAGTGAATGGTTTCGACGAAAATTTCGTAAGGTAATTCTTCATGCAGACGGTCGAAAATTTTCTCGCGCGTTAATTCTGCCGCCAGCATCCGCATCGGCATGTCGGTTACCTGATCTTCCGCGAACAGCCAGGGACCTTGCGGCATAACCTGGGTAATATCGCCCATCAGATCATTCAGCCCGCTGGATGTGGCAGCGGAAACCATGAAGGTTTTCTCATAAGAAAAGGCCTCATTGAACGATGCCGCCAACGGCATCAAATCAATCCGCCGCGCGACATCCACCTTGTTAAGCACCAGCCAGCACGGCTTATTTGTCGGCAATTGCGCGATAATGCCGCGGTTCGCCTCCAGCGTGTCTTTCTTGACGGTATCAACCAGATGCAGCACGACATCGGCATCGTTCATGCTTTCCAGCGCGTTGGCCACCATAGCGCGCTCCAGAGTTTTCTTGGGCAGAAATACGCCCGGCGTATCGACAAACACCACCTGCGTCTGATCGTTATTGACGATACCCACCACGCGGAAACGCGTTGTTTGCACCTTGCGCGAGACGATGGAGATTTTCTGCCCCACCAGCGCGTTGATCAAGGTCGATTTCCCGGCATTCGGCAAACCGATAATCGCCGCGTAACCGCAAGATGTTTCGAAATCGCTCATGCGTTATTCAACCTTTCCATGAACAGACGGGCCGCTTCCTTTTCCGCTTCCTGGCGGGAACGCCCTTCGGCGCTGACTGCCTGATGCCCCCTGATTTTCAGTTCAACTTCAAAAACCGGGGCATGATCCGGGCCGCTCTGATTGATAATCTTATAGTTGGGTAGGGGCAAACCCTGAGCTTGAAGCCATTCCTGCAACGCCGTTTTCGGGTGCTGCGGCGGCTTGTGCATTGTATAAAACGCATCGCCCCACTGGCCTTCGATAAAGGCACGGCAAGCGGCAAGCTCAGAAGAATCCAGATAAATGGCCCCAATTATCGCCTCCACAACATCCGCCAGAATATGATCGTTCTGCGATCCGCCGGAACCGCGCTCGGCATCCGACAGGTTCAAGAAATCACCCAATTCCATCTGCCGCCCAATTTGCGCCAGAAAAGCACCTTGCACCAGCGATGCCAGACGCTTGGCCAGATCGCCTTCGCTTTCATCCGGAAATTTCCCAAACAGAATTTCAGAGACCACCAAGCCCAGCACCCGGTCCCCTAGAAATTCGAGGCGCTCATAATTCTGCTCCGCTCCCGTGCTGGAATGGGTGAGCGCCTGCGCCAGCAGATCAGGGGTTTTAAACCTGTATCCGATAAAGGTTTGAAGCTGATCAAGATCGGCAGACATGGAACCTGACACGCCCTACAAAGCCCCTTCTTTCACCCGCACAGGATCAATCCCGACAAAGAAACGGTTAGCCCGCACGGTCCATGGCCACTTCCAGAATTCCAGCAAGCCCGCTGTACCATTGGTGGAAAAGAAAATGAAATCGGCCCGGCCGACAATATTTTCAAACGGCACGAAGCCGACCATATTGGAAACACGGCTATCCTGCGAATTATCACGGTTATCACCCATCAGGAAATAATGCCCCGCCGGCACGGTATAGACATCCGTATTATCGAGCGGACGGTCATCGCTTTCCTCATAAATTCTATGCTGCGCGCCGCCGGGCAGCGTTTCGATATATTCCGTCATCTCGAAAGATCCGCGACCATGATCATCTACCAGCTTCGTGCCCACCAGTTTACGGTCAACAAGCTGACCGTTGATGTAAAGACGACCTTGGGCCACCTGCACCGTATCGCCCGGCATACCGACAAGACGCTTGATATAGTCAATCGATGTATTGGTCGGCAGCTTGAAAACAATCACATCACCGCGCTCAGGCTCATCCTCCCAGATACGCCCTTCAATCGGCGCCAACCCAAAAGGAAAGGAATAGCGGGAATAGCCATATTCCGGCTTGTATACAAACAGATAATCGCCAATCTCAAGCGTCGGCAGCATGGAACCGGAGGGAATATTAAACGGCTCATACAAAAACGTGCGGATCAGAACGGCCAGAAATACCGCGATCAACGCTGTTTTGGTAAATTCTCCTATCTCCTGCGCGGCGCTTAGGGGCGGAGATTTTTTTGTCGGAAGATGTTTTTTTGTTCAGCACTCATATCTCTATTTCTCTTAAAGATTTCCCCGAGTATAAACCACGATTACCCGGCATGGGACAGTGTTTTTTTTAACAAATCCCTTATACAGCCTCAATCACGACAAAAGCCTGCATGATGGGCGGCTCATCAGTCAGGGTCAGATGAAGTCGCGGCTTATGCCCCGGCGGTATCAGACTTTCCAGACGTTTCAGCGCACCGCCACTCAAAACCAGATCCGGCTTGCCGGCCGCGTCATTCACCACGCCAATATCCTTCATAAAAAACGCCATCCGCAAAACCTGTGCCCAGCGCCTTGGAACAGGCTTCCTTGGCTGCAAATCTTTTGGCATAGGTGGCAATATGCGTACCGGCAGAACGGCGGCGTTCGGCCTTTTTCTGCTCTTGCATCGTGAAAACGCGGGCGATAAACCGGGCTTCGTGCTTGCCAAAAACCTTTTCAAAGCGCCGCAGATCCAGAATATCGCTGCCTATACCGATAATCATATTATGCCTCTTCCGTGATACGGCGGCCCTCGCGGCTCATTTTCTCAAGCTTGGCCCGTAGACGCGCCGCCTTGGCGACCTGAATAAGACGGTATAAAAGCGGGTAACTTAAAATCGCGCAAGCCAAACCCAGCGTATATCCGCCGATCATCCATGGCAGGAACAAATCAAGCGGCTCGGTCGTGGCGATATGCCAGAGTATCTCCATATTAATCACATCCGGCAGAGCGTGACTGCCGCCAATCCCGAAGAAAGAGGTCATCAGCGCCCCCAGCTCTATCGAGGCCCACCACATCAAAGGAAACGTCCAGGGCGTTCCGACCAGCGTACCAATCAATGAGGAGAGGATATTTACCCGGAACAGCCACGCCAGAACCCCGGCCTGCACAAAATGCAGCCCCACCAGCGGCGAAAAGGAAATCCAGATACCGATCGAAAGCCCGCCCGCAATCTGGTGCGTAGTGTCCGACATCCTGACGATGCGAAGGCGAACATAGCGGAACGTACGCCGCAGCCCCATACTGGGCCAGATCAGCTCGCGAAGGGCATGAAGTTTACTGCGTGGCTTCCGGCGCTTGAACATGGCTCTATCTTTTACATCACGCACCGGAAAACACCAGCCATAAATAGGGGGTGACAAGCGCGTTTAAATAGGGGATTTTGAATACGTTATTTTTTCATACAAGAGGTATCCCATGAATATCCAGGATCATATCCGCATCGTTCCCGGCTTTCCCAAACCCGGCATTAACTTCTATGACATAGCCACACTGCTTGCCCACCCGGAAGCCTGGCGCCATACGATCGGTATGATGCAGGCCTTGGCAGCGCCCATGCAGCCCAACATGCTGATGGGTATCGAAAGCCGCGGCTTTCTTGTGGCTGCACCACTGGCCATCGAACTCGGCTGCGGTTTCGGGATGATCCGCAAAAAAGGTAAACTGCCCGGTCAAACACTCAGCCATGCCTATACTCTGGAATATGGCGAGGATGAGATTGAGCTGCAGCCCGATCTGGTAAAACCGGGATCCCGCGTGGTGCTGATTGATGATTTGCTGGCCACGGGCGGCACGCTCGCCGCTGCCGAAAGCCTTGTTAAACAAGCAGGGCCGTAGTAGCCGGCGCACTGTGCATCATTGAACTGGAAGGTTTGGGCGGCAGGAAAAACTGTCCTGCCCGTTCGCCAGCCTTGTGCGCTGCCCGGCTTAAGAGCTTTGCTCTTCCTACCTACGCCCGCGCGCTCTCTCAACAGACGCAATACACGGCGTTGCCCGCAGGGCCGCAATGATGTTGTTGAGATGTTTGGTATCATGCACGTAAACATCAAGCATCATCTCCCAGAAATCCGTTGAACGGTTGGTGATCTTGAGGTTTGTAATATTACCACCGCTTTTACCAATGACCGTTGTAAGAGTCCCCAGCGTACCGGGTTCATTCTGAATAACAACTTCAATACGGCCCACATGACTTTCGGGGGAATCCGGCCCCGTTCCCCATGACACATCTAACCAGCGTTCCGGCGTATCGGCAAAGGTTTCAAGCGTTTCGCAATCGATTGTGTGAATGGTAACCCCCTTGCCAGTTGTAACAATCCCCACGATCCGATCACCCGGAAGCGGATGGCAACAGCGGGCAAAATGCACAGCCATACCGGGGATAAGCCCCTTGATCGGCATCGGTGCATCGCTGCCGGACAGCGGCTTAACCAGCACGGCTTTATCCATATCGGAAGAGGGGCGTTTCGCCAGCTCTGTTTTATGTCCGGGGAAGATCGTGCGGAATACATCACGCGCGTTAAAAATACCGGAGCCGACATTAGCGTAGATATCATCAATCTCGGGCAGTTTGTAATGATCCAGTACACCGGCCACAGCCTTATCAGTAAATTCATAGCCTTCCTGACGGAAAACCTTTTGCAGCATGGCTTTACCGAGTGTTGAATATTCAGCGCGCTGCTGATTACGGATGAATTTGCGGATATGGCTGCGCGCCTTGCCCGTCACCACGAACCGTTCCCATGTGGGGGAGGGGTTCTGGGTTTTCGCGGTGATGATCTCCACCTGATCACCGTTGGACAACTTGGAGTTCAGGGGCGCAATCCGTCCGTTAATCTTGGCACCCACGCATTTATCGCCCACGGCGGAATGGATGCCGTAGGCAAAGTCGATCGGCGTGGCACCGGATGGCAGCTCAATCAAATCGCCTTTTGGCGTGAACACGTATACCTGATCCTGAAACAGTTCCAGCTTGGTGTTTTCCCAGAAATCTTCCGGCTTTTGCTCTTGTTCCAGAATATCCAGAAGCTCGCGCAGCCAGCGGTATTTTTTGACGTCCTTCAGGCTCGGCATCTTGCCGTCCTTATAGGCCCAGTGCGCGGCAACCCCTAAGTCAGCCTCTTTATGCATGCCCCATGTGCGGATCTGGATTTCAATCCTCTGGCGCTCCGGCCCCATCACAGTGGTGTGGATGGAGCGGTAACCGTTGGGTTTCGGTGTGGAGATATAATCCTTAAAACGCCCCGGCACGGACGGATAAGTAGAATGAATGAGGCCCAGCGCATGGTAACATTCCTCAATATTTTCTACCACGATGCGGAAGGCCATGATGTCGGATAACTGCTCGAACGCCACGTTTTTGCGCTGCATCTTCTTCCAGATGGAATAGCCGGTTTTCTCACGGCCCGTGACTTCCGCTGTAATCCCGTTTTTGGACAGCAGCTTTTCAAGTTCGGTAATAATGGTATGAACCAGACCCGTGCCTTCCTTACGCAGGAAAGACAAGCGGTTACCAATGCTTTCACGGGCTTCCGGGTTTAAAACCTGAAAAGCCAGATCCTCCAGCTCCACCTTGATCTGGTGGATACCGATACGCTCGGCCAGCGGCACATAAACTTCCAGCGTCTCCAACGCAATGCGGCGGCGTTTTTCAGGTTTGGATATGGCATCCAGCGTGCGCATGTTGTGCAGACGGTCCGCCAGCTTGACCAGCAGCACGCGGATATCTTCCGACATTGCCAGCAGCAGCTTCCTGAAATTCTCAGCCTGCTTGCCCTCCACCGTCTGGCTTTCAATCCGGGTCAGCTTTGAAACGCCGTTTACCAGATCCGCCACTTCCTTGCCGAATTGCTTGGAAAGATCTTCATAGGTGGCGGATGTGTCCTCCAGCGTGTCATGCAGGATAGCTGTGATGATCGTACCCGTATCCATCTTCATATCGGCCAGAATTCCGGCCACTTCCACGGGGTGGGTATAGTAAGGCTCGCCCGAGGCACGGGTCTGCCCTTCATGCATTTTTTTGGCGTAGTTATACGCGTTCTCGACAATGGCGCTGTCGAGATCGGGGTTATAATGCCTGATCTGGTCTATAAGCTGGGCTGATTCCACGATCAGTAATCTATCATGAAATAAGGAAAATTCATCCTCAAAATGCGAGAGATAGCGCTAAAAGCGCTTACCACCATTCGCTGGCCGGGCCGGGCCAATTCTCCGGCTTCATAAGTTCACGCACCCCCGGTGTGGGCTGTGGTTTAACCTGCACTTCGCCACCTTCGGCAACATAAGGCTTTTCATGGCCTGTTTGCCCGTCAATCACAATGAATTTCTGACGTAAAGGGCGCGAAGAGTTTGTCTCTTCTTTTTGTCCCATACGAAACCTCCGCTACTGATGATTATCGAAGCGGAGAGAAAAAGCAAAATTTATATCTGCTGCAAAGCGGGATTAACCGTAGTCGTATTCGTCCTTAAGGAGAACATTTCCCGCATTATCGGAATCAACATAGACATTCAGGCGCGCAAGATTGGAACGCGCATCACCAATCATACCGGGCGTCCATACCCGAAAAGTAGAAATACCTGCCTGAGAAGCGGCATCACGAAGATCGTCCGCAAGTTTTTTAGCTTCATCAGCCCGAAATTCACGACCAACGAATTTTCCAAAAATGGTACTCAGTTGCGGATTTGAAGTGATGGTTCGTTCTGACATCTGATTAATTCCCGGCGAGATCCTCAAGTGACGGCTCGTCATCGCCATCATCCATGTCATCGTCATCGTCGGATACTTCATCGTTACCGTAGATATTGGCGCTCTGGGAAGCCATAGCGCTCCACTCTTCTTCACCCTGCATCAGGTCGATGGAAGATTCATCATCATCCTGCACCACAACACGCTGATAGTTTTTAACGAGGTCTTCTTTCAAACCTTCGATCTCAACTGTTTCAGCGGCAATTTCACGCAGGGAAATAACGGGGTTTTTGTCATTGTCGCGATCTACAGTCAGCGGGGCGCCAGAGCCGATTTTACGGGCGCGCTGGGCAGCCACCATAACAAGCTCGAAACGGTTGGGAAGTTTATCAACGCAATCTTCAACGGTAACGCGGGCCATGATTTGTATATTCCTGTATTTTTCGTGAATTCAATCGGAAGACTTAAACCTTTTAGCCTTCCAGATCAAGAGCTTTATGGCTGAAATCCAAAAATATGCAAAAAGACATAAAATTAGATTGAACCGGGGAAGCGTTTTATGTCAGGTTCATATGAAGAAAAACTAATATTGCATCAAGCAAAACAATAATAAAAACAATGAAAATAAAAGATTCGAGTAACCCTTCCCATACCCCCTTCTACCCCGAAGAAAAGCTGGCCGTGTTTATTGACGGTTCCAACCTGTACGCCGCTGCAAAGCTTTGGACTTTGATATCGATTATCGCCTGCTTTTAAAATGGACGGCAGCACAAGGGCGGCTGGTACGTGCTTTCTATTATACCCTGTTGATGGAAGATCAGGATTATTCTCCCATTCGCCCGCTGGTCGACTGGCTGGATTATAACGGATATACCATGGTCACAAAGCCCGCCCGCGAGTATACGGACTCCCAAGGCCGCCGTAAGGTTAAGGGCAGCATCGATGTGGAGCTGGCTATCGATATGATGGAGATTGCCGATAATGTCGATCACATCATGATTTTTTCAGGCGATGGCGACTTCCGCCGCCTTATCGAAGCCGTGCAGCGCAAGGGCGTGCGGGTAACTGTTGTCAGCACAATCAAATCCTCCCCCCCCGATGGTGGCGGACGAACTGCGTCGTCAGGCCGATCATTTCATGGATCTTGACCAGCTGGCAGGCTATATCCAGCGGGATGGCTACATCCCTGCCGAAGATGACGAAGACTACGATGAGGAAATCCCCTCTGTTCGTACAAAAATCTGATCCGGGCTAAACAGTTTATCCACGCGGCTTGATTTTTTCCGGCAAGACGGCATCATACGGCATGATTTTCAGCCCACCCGCCCATGATTGTTCCTTATGCCCGCGCCTGACATCTTTCCGCACGGAAAACGCTCATAAGTTCCCGGACAAACATAATGCGCCGGTTCCGTCTTTCGGGGATATGAGCGCCAGTCTGCTTATTGTTGGGCTGGCACCGGGGCTTAAAGGCGCCAATTTCTCCGGGCGGCCCTTTACAGGCGATTACGCCGGTGATCTGCTTTATGGCACGCTGCTGAAATTCGGACGGGCGCAAGGCCAATACGAAGCCCGCGCTGATGACGGCCTGACGCTGATCGATACCCGCATCACCAACGCTGTGCGCTGTGTACCGCCCCAGAACAAGCCGGAAACATCGGAAATAAAACACTGCCTTGATTTTTAAAAACTGAGATAGCCGCCATGCCAAGCCTGAAAGCCATTCTGACGCTGGGGCTTGTATCTCACAATGCCGTTATCAAAGTGCTGGGCGGTAAAGCGGCAAGTTATAAGTTTGCACACGGCGCCGTGCATGACCTGGGCGGGATCAGGGTTTTTAATTCTTACCACTGCTCCCGCTACAACACGCAGACCAAACGCCTGACAACAGAAATGTTCGAAGCCGTGTTCACGAACATCGCCTGCTTTACGCAGCCATAGAGTCAGGATCTTTCTTATCTTCGTTCTGATTACTTTCTTTGGCAGAAACTCTTTTTTGTTCCTTACCGCCGCGTACTTCATCCAGAAACTTTCCGATCTCGCCGGTAAGCGTTTCCGCATGGCCTGCAAGCTCGCTTGCCATCTGCAACACATGATCAGCCGATTGCGATGTCTGTGTCGCCGCTGTTTGCACCTCGGAAATTCCTTCAGACACCTGTGACGTACCGGCAGATGCTTCCGTAACGTTCCGGCCAATCTCGGATGTCGCGGCATTCTGCTCTTCCACAGCACCTGCAACCGATGTTGTCGCACTATCGATCTTGCGTACGCTGGCAATGATGGAGTTCATAGCCTCCACCGCGCTGCGGATCGCCCCTTGAATACGGGCCACACGCTGGTCAATCTCTTCCGTTTTCTGGGCTGTTTCTGTTGCCAGCTTCTTGACTTCATCCGCCACCACGGCAAAGCCCTTACCGGCAGCTCCGGCACGGGCCGCCTCAATTGTAGCGTTCAAAGCCAGCAGGTTGGTCTGGTCAGCGATATCTTTAATCGCACCCACAACTTCGCCAATGGAATCTGCCATGGCGTTAAGCTCCTGCACGGAAGCACTTGTGGCTTCCGCCTCATGCGCAGCAGAATTGGCGTTCTGAGCCACATCATTCACCTGACGGGCAATCTCGGAGCTGGAAGACGCAAGCTCTTCCGTGGCCGATGCCACTGTTTGCACGTTCGTGCTAGCTTCCTCTGCGGATGAAGCCACCATCGTACTGGCCTGCGTTGTCTGGGCGCTGGCCTGACGCATTTGCTGAGCCGTTGTCTGCATAGCTTCCGCCGAGCGGGATAATGCCTGAATGATTTCCGATGTACGGCCACTGAAATCATTCGCCATAGCGTTCATAGCAGCGGCCTTATCTTCTTCGGCCTTTTGCTTCATGCGTTCTTGCTCGGCCTGCATGGATTCCATCTCAAGCCCGTTTTCCTTGAACACTTGCACGGCCTTTGCCATATCGCCAATTTCATCTACACGCTCCAGCGAAGGTACGCTTGCCGTGTAATCCCCATTTGCCAAAACCTTCATGACATCGACCATCTTGTTGATGGGCCGCGTAATCTGACGGGCATAAATTACTGTCATGAAAGCCACCACCAGCAAGATAGCCAGCGAAGTCAATCCGGCATAAAGTTCCTGCTTGTAAACAGGGGCCATAATTTCATCATACGCCACTTCGGTAATAACAGCCCAACGAACACCCTTGAAATCAATGGGTTCGTAAGAGATCAAAGACGTATCACCGGACTCATTAATACCAACCTCAACATCGCTTTCACCGTTCAGGGCTTTATCAATTTGCGCATCGTCAATGCGGGTTTGCAGGATGGTGTTTTCCTCAACATGGCGATCCTGACTACGCATCAGATGGTCGCTACCCACAAGATAGGCCTTGCCGGACTCACCCAGCCCTTCGACACTTTTCATCACATTGTTGATACGCTCAATCGGCATCTGGAAAGCAATAACGCCCAGCAATTTGCCATCCGGACTCAAAATTGGTTGGGAAATAAAGGAAGCCGGGGCATCCGCGCTGGGTGAGTAAGGTTCAAAATCGATAAAGGCCTGATAACCTTCTTCCGGGTTATCCCGCGACATACGGAATATGCGGCCCAAGCCGGTGTCTTTCCATTCCCCTGTGTTCAGGTTGGTGGCATAATCCAGCTCTTTGAAAACCGTGTAAACAAGGTCACCATTCGGCGCAAACAGGAAAATATCGTAATAACCCTTGGTTTCAAGGAAATGGCGGAACCAGGGGTGATATGTGGTATGGGCCGCAGAATATTCACTGCCATCGCCTGCGGCATCCAGCTTGTGCTTTTCACCCAGCGGATTGGGGTTGTCCGTAATATATAATTTCTGCAGGCGGTCTTTTTGGTTAAAGCCCAGAAGATACCAGCCATCCATGTAGGCCGCCAAAGCATCACGCACGTAATCACTGGTCGCCATCGTGGACAGGTCCTGACTGATACTGTCCAGATACAGGCCCAGACTTTCTGTCTTGGCATCACGCGTAATCGCCAGCTTTTTCTCGGCTTCTTCCAGCCCGTGCGTGCGGGCCATGTAATCGCTTAAGGCAAAACCCGCGATGGCATTCAACGCCGCCAGAGAAATCATGATTAAAGGGAGTTTAACGGCAATTCTCAGCCGGGAAAATGCTTTCAGCATAACTGGTACCAACCTTTCTGGTTCGCATGCGCTTTAACGCGGTCATGTTCTTGTGTAGTACAATACTACATTTTCAGGCTTTAAAGAACTGTTAACTGCAAATAAAAAACCGGGCTAACGCCCGGTTTTACATAGATATCAGAAGTATACAATCTATCGTATACTGCTTATTTTCTGGGAAGCTTCATGCTCTCAACCATGACTTCTTTCGTTGTCGGTTGAGCTTCCTCTTCAGCGCCGGCAGCCGGGCTAATGTCCTGAGGATTTGTAACGGAAGCAGAGGCCTGATCATCAGAACCGTAATCCTGAGACTCTTCACCCGCGGACGAGGAAGACTTCTGATAGGATTTCGTGCCCTTTACAAAGTGGTTGCCTTCACCGGCGATAGCGGCTGTGGAGCCGAAAATTGCCAGAGCGGCGATGATTACAAGTGTACGCATGTGTATCTCCTTAAAAATCGTTTAACGGTAATCGATGTGTGAGGAGGGTTGTATCATACTCCCTCCCCCCTGTCAACAATTATGGAAAACTTTTGGATATGGAGAAGATTACACGATCTTCCCCATTATCAGCAATGTCGCCCGGCTCATCCAATGTGGTGCCGACATAATCCAGCGCCAGATCAAACCCGGCCAGATTATACCCCAGGCCCACAGCATAATCGGTATAGCTATCAGCTCCAAAGGCCCTCTCATCATCAATCTGCTGATGGCCAACATGAGCATTGATTGCAAAATCATAAGGCAACGGCACACCAAGATACGCTGCCGAATAGAGCGACTGACCACTATCAGCAAAGAAATTGGGTGAATAGTTCACAGCGCCGGAAAGCGAGAAAATATCGAAATCATAGCCAAGGGCCAGAGCCAGTTCGAAGAAATCGTAATCAAGGCCGCTATTCGCACCGGGATACATATAATAAATAGCACCGATATCCCAGGAGATATTGCCGATCTCGCCGGCAAAACCGGCATGCGGATCCATCTCGACAGTCGCCTGGCTACCATCATTGAAATCTACGGAAGACCCCCAAACTCCGGCATAAAAACCGCTGTCATGTTCGTAATCGATAGAGCCTTGCAGAGCGGGATGCTCATCGCTTTGCACAATACCGCGGAAAGCATATTCAGATGTGAATGTCACAGAGCCGGAGAATTCACCCGGAATTCCCATATCATCGGCAAACGCCGGAGCCGCAAATAGAGCGGATGCCAGCAAAGCAGTATACCCAAGGCTTTTAAATGAAAACGTCATTGTCGTGTTATCCTTATAACGGTCAAAAAAGAAATTGACCGGCAGAGAATAACCGAAACAAGGTGGCTTGGAAAGCCCCTTTGAGAACTGCCTAGAAAGACCCGTCTGCTGCCGTCAGGGCATCGGGCCGCACCTTATGGCGTTTCACGATTAGCTTGTTAAGGGCATGAATATAGGCGCGGGCTGAGGCCACCAGCGTGTCAGCATCGATTCCTTGCCCGTTCACGGTGCGGCCTGTTTCTTCCAGACGCACGGTCACTTCAGCCTGCGCATCGGTTCCCCCCGTCACGGCATGCACCTGATAGAGCTTCAGTATAGAGTCATCATGCGGATATATGGCACGGATGGCGTTAAAGATAGCATCCACCGGCCCATTACCTTGAACTTTAGCCTGCTTTTCCTCGCCATCCACACGCAAGGTGATATCCGCCACTTGCGGGCCGTTGGTTCCGGCTTCCACATGCAGGGCCATGAATTTAATGCGGTCGTTATCTTCAGAAGCAATTTCATCTTCGACAAGTGCTTTTAAATCATCCTCAAACACTTCTTTCTTCTTGTCTGCCAAAATCTTAAAGCGTTGGAAGGCTTCATTCAGCGCATGGTCACTAAGTTCATAGCCCATTTCCTCCAGCTTGGCGCGGAAGGCATGACGGCCTGAATGCTTGCCCAGCACCAGCTTGCTCTCGGTAAGCCCCACAGATTCCGGGGTCATAATCTCGTAGGTCTGGGCGTTTTTCAGCATGCCGTCCTGATGGATGCCGCTTTCATGGGCGAAAGCGTTCGCCCCGACAATCGCCTTATTAGGCTGCACGTTAAAGCCCGTGATTGAACTGAGCGTGCGAGATATTTTTGTAATACGCGTCGTATCGATTTCATTCTTGAAGGGTAGCGAGTCGGGGCGCGTGCGCATCGCCATGATCACTTCTTCCAATGCCGCATTCCCGGCCCGCTCGCCGATGCCGTTAATCGTGCATTCAATCTGGCGTGCCCCGGCCTTCACCCCAGCCAGAGAATTCGCAACCGCCAGTCCCAAATCGTTATGACAGTGAACAGAGAGAATAGCCTTATCGATATTAGGCACGCGGTTCAGCAACATGGCAAAAAGCGCCGCGTAGTCATCGGGCATGGCATAGCCCACGGTATCAGGGATATTGATCGTAGTCGCCCCGGCGGCAATTGCCGTTTCCACAGCCTGGCACAGGAAATCATGTTCCGTGCGGGAGCCATCCTCCGCGCTCCATTCCACATCATCCGTGAATTTACGGGCCAGACTTACGCTTTCATGAATGGCTTCAATCACAGAATTCGGACCCATTTGCAGCTTGTACTTCATGTGCAAAGGCGAAGTGGATATAAAGGTATGAATACGCTTATGTTTGGCGGGCTTAATCGCTTCCGCCGCCGATTCAATATCCCCCGCCTTGGCGCGGCACAAACCCGCCACGGTGGCGTTTTTCACGGTTTTGGCAATTTCGTTTACGGCTTCAAAGTCACCGGGGGAAGCAATGGGGAAACCGGCCTCGATCACATCAACGCCCATTTCATCCAAAAGCGCCGCCATACGCAGTTTTTCTTCCAGATTCATGGAACAACCGGGCGATTGCTCGCCATCGCGCAGGGTTGTATCAAAAATAATGATACGGGACGGGTCTTTTTTAGACTCTTCGTAATGTCTGCTCATGGGAATTCACCTATTGCACTTTTTATTTTAAGGGCCGTGCTTCATCGACCAGCATCACCGGAATGCCGTCACGAATGGGGAAGGCCAGCCCGGCGGATTTTGAGATCAGTTCCTGAGCTTTCGCATCATAGGAAAGCGGCTCTTTGGTCAGCGGGCAGACCAGGATTTCCAGCAATTTCGGGTCGATATCAGTCATGCCCTCTATAAAATAGGCTTTGAGGTCCTTGCGCAACTTTATTATGCGTATGAATTGAAATTTTTAATGCTGCGTTGTGCCAAGATTGCCTTGCGCTGCCGCGCCGGTTTCAAACTCAAGAAGCTGGAATAAAATCTCGGCCCGCGCCCGCTTGGTAGGGGCCTCCAGCAGCGCCTGTTTTTCACGCGGCGCGAACGGACAAATCATGGAAAGGCAGGTTAAAAGCTTTTCCTTGGGCGCTCGTCAATCCGCTCCCATTCGCAAGACAGGCCGTTGATTTGGAAATACTCTTTTAGCAAGCTTTTCAGCTTGTCCTTGCACAAACAGCCTTCACAAGATTCTTCTTCGAAATCATTTTTATAGGGCGTCCAATCCGTTTTAACACGCCGGTGCAGCGTGGTAACTGATAGCTCCTCCGCCACGCGGAAACGACATATGCCGGTCAGGGAAATCTCGTAACGCCCGTCCTCAGTCTCCCGGAATTCAGTAATGCGACCCGCACAGCCCACAGCTTGTAAATCCGGCTTTTGCTGATGACGTCCGTTTTCAAAATCGCGCAGCTGGATCATGCCGATCAAACGGTCGGTAGCCAAAGCACTGCTGACCATCTCCAGATAACGCGGCTCAAAGATGTTCAGTGGCAGCGTACCACCCGGAAGCAGAAGAACCCCTGTCAGCGGAAAGACAGGAAGGGTTGGGGGAAGATCCTCGAATTTCTGCGTGAAGGGGTTCATGCCAATAAGATAGAACATTTATGAGAATTGGGAAGCACTGAACAGCACTTTTTACTGCTCTTAGCCAGTGTGAAACCAATTTAAGAGAGCTCTGCCGAGAACAGCTTCCCTATCCAACGCGTAACAGTATCACGCGGTGCTGGCAGATTTTGCTCGACCCCGGCCTCACGGAAAACCGCCTGCAACTCATCGACTGTATCGCGCAAACGCAATCTGTCCTTTACTTTACCGGAAGCGTCCTTGGTATACAGAATAGTATTCGCAAAGCTCAAACCGCCCCGCGCATCATATACAGACTTTATATAAACCCGGCCATCATCCTGATTACTTCCACCTCCTGCCAGCGCAGCCCATGGAGAAACAGAAGCCGCAATCAGATTGGCAAACAAATGCAGGACAAAATTCTTTTGGCGTTCCGTAAAGATTTTGACCTCTTCGCCCCCTGTTTCAGTAGCGAAGATGGCAACAAGCCCACCTTTTTCATCTCTTAATATCTTGGCCATAGCAGAAATTCCCAATTTTTTATGACTTTAAATAAATTATGTAAATAAGTCAAATAAATTGGGAAGGTTACGAGAATAGAAGGGAAGATAGCTTACGGCGGCTTTCGATCACGAGCGGATCAACAGGCCCCAGCGCTTCAAAATATTTCAAAAGCTGCTTACGGGCCGCCTCTTCATTCCACATCCGGTTTTTCTCAATACTAATAAGGAGCTGCTCAATAGCCGCTTCCTTCTTGCCTTCAGCAAACAATGCCCCGGCGAAGTCGAGCCGCGCCTGATGATCATCAGGGTTTTTAGCCAGTACCGCTTCAAACTGGGCTGCCGCACCGGAAGGTTTATTCTGTGCCAGTTCCAATGCCGTTTTGGCTTCGGCGAATAAGGGGCTTTTGGCAATTTCGGGCGGAGCGTTTTCCACCATGCCAGCCGCCTGCTCCAGCTCATTCGCGGCAATAAACACGCGCACGAGGCCTACATAGGCCTGTACGTTGCGCTCATCCTGCCCCAGCACCTGGACATATATATTTTGTGCGGTCATCAGATCACCCTGCGCCAAGGCTTCCGCCGCGCCTTTCAAGGCTTCGGGGATATCAAGCGCATCGGGTTTCATCTGCTTGGCAGCCTGTACCACCTTATGCAGGAAGGTCTTGATGGCACTTTCCGGCTGTGCGCCCTGAAACGCATCCACCGGGCGCCCCCCTAAAAAGGCATAGACAGTGGGCACGGATTGAATACGCAAGGCCTGCGCCAGTTCAGGGTTTTCATCAATATTCACCTTGGCCAGCAACACATCACCGCCCAGATCATTCACCGCCTTTTCCAGTGTAGGCATCATCTGCTTGCAGGGACCACACCACGGCGCCCAGAAATCAACAATCACCGGCTTTTCCATTGAAGCCCGCATGACCTTGTCTTCAAAATCGGGGGCGCTGACATCAAATATCACAGCGGCATTGGTATTGGCGGGGGCGTCCGGCCCACCTGACTTTTTACTACCGAAAAACATGGCTGATATATTCCTCTTTAATATGAAGGAAATATGGGGTTATTCAATCTAAAAGGCAAGAATTCTATGGTCATGCCCGGTATGGGCAATGAATTTTAAAAGATCAGCCGGCGTGAGCCCGATCGTCATAGCATTATCAAGCGGGTGGTAATTCACAATATCCGCCGCCATCATATCCTTATCCAGAATTAGCCTAACGGCATGGGCCTTATCATTCACAATCGTGAACGGACAGACCGAGCCGGGGCGAATGCCCAGCATATCCCACAAAACGCTCAGCCGAGCCGAAAGATAGCCGCGCGCAGCCCAAATCAGCCTCCAGCTTTTTTAAATCCACTTCCGTTTCATTGGCTAGAACCACTAGAAAACTGTTCTTTTTCTTATCGCGCAGGAACAAATTCCGACAATGCACGCCGGGGATGGCGGCCTTTAAATGCTCCCCTTCCGCCACCGTAAAAATGGGTGGGTGATGGTGTAAACTGTAAACAATATCAAGGCTTTGCAGCAGCGCGAATAAATCCGCCGGGCTGGTGGGAAGGGGCGGCAAATCAACATCGTTACTTTCGGATGCTTGCATAAGGGTTATATCGCCCTCAAACCCTATCAAAATCAAGGTTTTTATAATTGCGATAATAAACTTTCTTTTAACGATTTTTCCCTAAAATGAAATCAACGAACAAAAAAACGAGGGCATTCTCATGGACCACCAAGGCGATCACACGCCGGTTAATACAGCTGAGCAGCACAAGGCAGAGCTTGAAAAGCTGGGCCGCAAGCTGCTTGATCCTGTTGTCTATGTTGCCTGGTATAAAGCCGGGGCAGATTTTACGCCGCTGGTAAGAACGGGAGGCTGAAAATGACTTTAGCACTTGATAAGCTGGTCGCCACAACCGAAGAGCTGTACAAAGGGCCACCGCCGGATAATGAAATCCAACCTCTAAATCTTGCAAGCACGGCATGGAAAGAGGTTGTGGGGGAACTTTACCAGCCCCCTGCACCGCGACAAGAAAACATTGCAAGCCTTGCCCTTAACGGCGATGCACCAACGAATGGTTGACCATGATGAATATCGATCTCGCCGTTCTCCGTGAAGATGCCATTATGCTGGTCAGCGATGAGCCGTTCCCCAGTGTTGTGCGCCGCGTGGAGTATTACCGCGATCAAAAACTGCTGATGCTGGTCTATAATAACCCGGCCTGCCCTGAGGAGCTCATGCAGTATGAGATCCCCGATCACATGACCAAAAAGATCGAAACATGCCCGAACATGATCATCTTTTCCGTCTACCCTGATCATAAGCCGATCGGCTATAAAGCGCCGCTTGTGCAAATTATTGATTAAAAACCTCTTGCATCCCCCAAAAAAATAGTTATTGTGCAACCACTCTGGATACAAAAATGCGAGTGTAGCTCAGGGGTAGAGCACAACCTTGCCAAGGTTGGGGCCGAGGGTTCGAATCCCTTCACTCGCTCCATTCCTCTCCGGTTTCCTCCGAGGAACCAAGGTTAGAGGGGTTTTCCTGACATATAACGCGCAACCTGTTTAACCGATTGGTACAGCAGGTGATACAGCATGAAAGCCATAGAGCGTTGTTTATACAGCCGTAATGGGCATTACTATTTCAGAGCTTCCCTTCCCCGTTCTCTCCACCCGATTGTCGGTATAAAAGAAATCCGTCTGGGTTTGGCAACACAGGATTTAAGCCTTGCCAGAGTGCAAACAGCGCAGTTGCAATACGAGTTTTCAAGAAAGCTTCGCCAGTTCCAAACTTCCCTCATCGAAAGCCCTGACCCATTCACGGACACACTGGTCGATCAGTTTCTGAATGAGGTGGATGAATTTAAAAGCGCTATTGGCTATCATCTTCCCGAAAAGCTCAAGAAACTTTACTTTAACCGCAAGCGCGTTCATAAGCCGAAGTTCTCCGAAGTGGTGGAAAAATATCTGGCTGACCATCCCACGGAATCGCACGGCACGTTGTTTCATATAGAGAACACTTACAGCCTGTTTCAGGAATTAATGGGCGATCCGGTTTTCAAGGATATAACCAAGACCGAAGCCAGAGAGTTCAAAACCCGGCTGATGAAAATCCCTTCTAACGCCAAGAAAACTCATAGCATCGAAAGCTTTGAAGGCGTTGATCTGGATAGCCTTACAGGGAAGCCGCAGCACCCCAAAACAATCAATAACCGTCTGGCCTATCTCATAGCCCTTTTTAACTGGGCAATACGGACGGATTACTATCACGGGGCCAACCCCTTCTCCAATCTCAAGATGCAAACCAAAAAAGCCAGCGGAGCAAGGCGGCATCCTTTCAAGACCGATGAATTAAAAACGCTGTTTCAATCGCCGTTGTGCAAAAATTCAAAACATCCGTCTTTGCTCTGGGTTCCTTTAATCGGCCTTTATTCGGGCATGAGGCTGAATGAAATTTGCCAGCTCTATGTGCAGGATATTCGGGAAGAGGACGGGATCATAGTCTTTGACGTAAATGACGATGGTGACGATAAAGCCTTAAAGACTTCTTCCAGCCGCCGTATTATCCCCGTGCATCAGGAGTTACTTAAGCAAGGCCTCATGGAATACGCCGCACAGATCGCCAAGGAAGGCCATACAAGGCTCTTTCCTGATATTCCGATGGGTACGAGCACCAAAAACTATTCCAGCGTCTTTACACGCCGTTTTATGCGTATCCTTGTGGCTCTTAATATCAAGCGGCAAGGCTTATGCTTTCATTCCTTGCGCCATACCTTCATAGATGGCCTTAGAAATGCCGGGGTTGAGCGTCATATCGTCATGACCCTGACAGGCCACCAAGCCTCAAAAACAGTTCATGATGGCTATGGTTACGGTTATAATCTTGCGATATTGCGGGATGGTATTAACAAGTTGAGATTTCAACCATAAGATAGCCTGTAATGAGGAATCGCCAAAATGCAGAACATGAAAAATATCCTGCTTATCGCAGCTATAATATCTCTAGCGGCACTTGGCTGTTACTTTTTACTGACACAGCCAGTTAATATCGCAAAAGAAAAGGCAGAATACGAAGCTAGGCTCATCCTTCCGCATACGGAATGTAACGATGTCCCGCTCAATGGCGAGGATTACCTGTCTGAAACAGGGGATGGTAATGTAGTAAAGGACAGACGCGGGCAACCTATTAATGTGGCAGGTTTAATATGCGGAGGAGCTTCTCGTGATTGTAAAATAGCTGATAGATGTGGTGATTTAGTAGGTTTCGTATGTGGTAGGGGCAGACCATATTTTATAGCACGGCTTTCAACGAAAGAAATTGTGAGCAAATGCCCCAACCAAAAGACAGGTTGTCTTGATCTTGTGCCTTCAGAATGGACATGCCCTTCTCCCCAAAACATGCCGCTATCCAAAGCTGACCAAGAAAAATATCCAAAGTACAAAGGTGCTATTAGTTGTGGTGATCTATTAGGCGTAGGCAGTGGTATGTCGGATGGCCCTTATTATTTCATAAACAAGCGAAATGGAAAGACGATTGGGGAGTGTGGGTTTTGGAAAAGTGTTGCTGAACAGAAACCCTGCTCTCCACCGCCAGAATGGTATTGCGGTTTTCCTACCAACTATCATTAAGGCTTGGCCATGTATTTCGTCTATTTCCTCCGAAGCGAGAGCAACCCAGAACAAACCTACACCGGGCAAACGGAAAATCTTGCAAGGCGTATGATCGAGCACAACGAAGGAACAGGAATAGGCCATACCAGACGTTACAGACCGTGGAGGCTTGAAGCTTTTATACTGGCAGATACACGCCAAACCGCAGAACGGGCAGAAGAATATTTTAAAACCCCCTCAGGCCAGCAAAAGTTTGAGCGTTTTGCGGAAGCCAATCCAGACCATCCTAATCCGATAACGGGGTTCTTTGCTTCCCAGACCGAAGGGCGGCTATTTGGACGCAGAGAAAGTGGCTTTGTGATTGAAAAGACAGGGATTGTATCGGTTACGATGGCACAGCCATAACCTGATCGAATTGCTGTTGATTTTTTTATCAACCTTGAGTTAGGGTGATTATACAGACTATATGCAAGTGAAATAAGCTGACGCAACTAGAGCCTTGCCCTTAGTCTTTAAACTTTGAACGGTTGCGCTGGTGACGTGTCGCTGGGGTAGTATCTTAAAGAAGTGCTGCGTAATTTCCATAATATGAATTGTGGTGGCGGTGGCCTTTAACGGGAATCTTCAGGGATGATCGCTTTATATGCCCATAATGTCGGCTATCGTTAAAAAGACGGGATAGCCATAATGTAAGGGATGACAGTCAAAAATAACCGCACTTTCAAATTTACTTTAAAAGCTCCTCTGGCTTTACTTTGAGTGCCTCCGCTATTTTCAAAAATAAGAACATCGAAAAATTTTTACGCCCGTTCTCAATATAGGACAAAAAGCTGCGATCCATTTCAACCATTCCGGCTAAATCCTCTTGGCTGAGTTTTTGTTTTGTACGCTCTTGCGCGATTTTCAGACCGATGGTTTTCAATGTTGCCATCTAGTCATAATGTGGTTTATAAACGACAGTAACCGTAGAATATATTCGACAGGATTAAGGGCTATATGTTTAGGCGTAAAAGTAAAATGGAGGAATGGAAAGCCATACAAAAAGCTCTTGAACAAGAGACGGTAATTGAAAACCTTTCTGCTGCTCGTCCTAAATCTGCTAAGAAAATCGGAAGAATTGGCTACTTGGTATATGCCACTATAACAAGTTTCATTTTTTTAATTGTGGTTAGCTCTTCTTGAAGCATCTGATTTTTTCATGATTTGCCTCTATCTGTACCGATATTTTTCTATGCCTTGGCTATGGCGGTAATTATTGAAAAAAGAATGAATGATATTCAAGCTGGGACCGGATTAGGGTGGGCTTTTTTATGGTTCATAGCAACTATGGCTTTAGGTGCTTGGTATAGTGAAGCATCGATTGAATATGCTGAAGCAACCCTGCTAAAAACCCAATCAGATAAAAATTATCTTCTGCTTATGCAAGAGCAGAAAAGTTTTGAAACCTTTGTTCTTTCCTCTGTTGCTAACTTACTTTTTGGAACTGTTACACATTTATATTTTCTTCTTCGAGCGGGAGAGGCGAGTAGAGACAAGCGTAAAGAACTATCTGACATTCAAAATCTGAAACAAGGGCTGGAAGAGGAAAGAGACAGACTTCAACAAGAAAACGAAATTGAAAGCCTTAAAAGAGAAATTGAACAACTGAGGAGTAAGATGACTCAAAAAGGAGCAGACAAGAAGGACTATGCCTAAGCTGAGATGCTGCTTATTTTTTCCTTGGGTTTTACTGACTCTTTCCATGGTGTCCTTAACCACATCTCAATATCGGCAAGCCTGTATCTGCGGGTTTTTCCGATAAGAATGGGGTCAACATCAAGGGAGTGTTCTTTGCCATTTTTTCTATAGCTCTTTTGTTGACGAACCCATGCTATAGAAACATCGAGAAGGTCAGCAAGGGATTGGTCATTCAGTAGTCTCATTTTATTTTTGCAATTTCGTCTCTCATCTTAAAAATTTGTCCTTTTTATTTATTTTATAGAAGTAGATATTTATATTATACATAATTTATTAATAGAACAACAAATCAATACTTCAAATACTTGACATATTGGATCGGATAATGCTGTTTCCTGATCTTTTTCTGCGCGCGGCTGGTTATCCAGTTTGTCTGGATCGCTCACCAAGGCTGCTGCCGCAGAGAAGTCGTACTGATACGTACTCACAATAATAACCCCACACACCCGATTCGGTCTTTTGCCGAATTCATAAGTTAATGTCACACATGCCGTATCTCTCTTAAATTCTGCCCGGCGTTGTTCGCTGGTGCAGCGTAGAAATACATTATGTATATAGACTATCCCTGCCCGGTTAACAAAGAATTACCATAAGAAAAAGAATGTGGATAAGTTGAGGCTTCTTGCGGTTTTTTTTCATAACTGTTGTATTTTTGCATCACTGGAGTAATTTTATCTTTCTATAATTGAATTTTATTCTAGTTCTGCGGGGAAATACTTTCCATAACAACAATTATTGGTTGTGAGTTCTGTGGCGGGCGGGTGCTGGCCTTGACGGCGGCAGGCCTTCATGTCACTGGTTTTATAGCCGTTCTCATCTATCTTTGGATGGCGACATCCGGAATAAACAGGAGCAATAACATGACAACGATACTTTCCGTACGTAAAGGCAGCGAAGTGGTGCTGGCAGGCGATGGTCAGGTTTCGCTGGGCCAGACGGTTATGAAATCGAATGCCCGCAAGGTGCGCCGTTTGGGCCGCGATGGTGAAATTATTGCCGGATTCGCGGGTGCCACGGCAGATGCTTTTACGCTGTTCGAACGGCTGGAAGCTAAATTAGAGGCCATCCCGGTCAGCTGATGCGTGCCTGCGTGGAGCTGGCGAAGGACTGGCGCACTGATCGTTATTTGCGGCGGTTGGAAGCCATTATGGCGGTGTGTGATAAGGAAGTTTCGCTTATTCTGTCCGGCACGGGCGATGTGATCGAGCCGGAAGACGGGCTGATCGGTATCGGGTCCGGCGGCAATTACGCTCTGGCGGCGGCGCGCGCGCTTATTGATACGGATATGGGGCCTGAAGATATCGTCCGTAAATCCCTCAAAATCGCGGCGGATATCTGTGTTTACACGAATGACAATATCGTTCTGGAGAAGATTTGAGCGCCATAAATGATATCCTCTTTTGGGTCTGCGGGTTCGTTCTGTGCTGGCAGGCCTATATCCTGATTTTTAACCGCGGTATTCCAAATATAAGAACAGCCCCCGCCGTGCGGGATGAGATGATCCGCCTGCTGCGGGGAGCCGGGGCAAAACGGATTTATGATCTGGGCGCAGGCGTTGGCGATTTAAGCCGCGCGATTGCCAAGACCCTGCCGGAGGCGCGGGTGACGGGGATCGAAATTTCAAAATCCGCCTGCCGTAAGGCGGAAACACGTGCCCGCCGTGCCGGGTTTGATAACCTTGATTACAAGCAGGCTGATTTCATGAAAACGGATTTGTCGGATGCGGACGGGGTTGTCATGTTTCTTCTCGATACCATGATGCCCTGTTGCGGGAAAAACTGCGGAAGGAGTTAAAGCCCGGCACGATTGTCATCTCCAACAAATTTCCCTTGGGCGGCGACTGGGCGCCGGAGCATGAGATCACGGTCAAAACGCGCTATTTAAACCAGAAAATGCTTTATGTGTACCGGGCTTGATTCCATCACAGCTGCGCTCTAAGTTAGGCCCATGAACGCAATTCTTGGTACCAAAACAGAGTCCGTAAATGACATCCCCGCTTTTTCCCCGCGCGAGATTGTAAGCGAGCTTGACCGCTTTATCATTGGTCAGGGCGATGCGAAAAAAGCGGTGGCGATTGCGCTGCGGAACCGCTGGCGGCGTATGCAGCTTCCTGCCGCTTTACAGGAAGAAATTTACCCGAAAAATATCCTGATGATCGGCCCCACAGGTGTGGGGAAAACCGAAATTGCACGGCGCCTGGCAAAACTGGCGCAAGCGCCGTTTCTGAAAGTGGAGGCCACAAAATTCACAGAAGTGGGCTATGTGGGCAAGGATGTGGAATCGATTATTCGGGATTTAGTCGACAACGCCATCCACATGATGCGCGAAAAGATGAGAAAGACCGTGACGGCGCAGGCCGAACTGACGGCGGAAGAGCGCGTTCTTGATGCGCTGGTCGGTGAAAATGCGGGCGAGGGAACACGCAATAATTTCCGGGAGAAGCTGCGTAAAGGCGAGCTTAACGACCGTCAGATCGATATCGAGGTGACCGACAATTCCAACCCGTTCGGTGGCATGATGGATATTCCGGGCATGCCGGGCGCGAGCATGTCGATGATCAACATGAATGATCTGTTCGGTAAAGCTATGGGCGGGCGCACCAAAAAACGCAAAATGAGCGTGGCGGAAAGTTATGATGTGCTGGTCGCCGAAGAATCCGACAAGCTTCTGGATGAAGAAAAAAATGGTCGATCTGGCGCTGGAGCTGGTTGAACAAAACGGCATCGTCTTTATTGACGAGATTGATAAAATCGCCGCCCGGCAGGATGTGAAAGGCGGTGATGTAAGCCGTGAAGGTGTGCAGCGTGATTTGCTGCCGCTGATTGAGGGGACAACCGTGAACACCAAACACGGCCCCGTTAAAACCGATCATATTTTGTTTATTGCGTCCGGTGCATTTCATTATGCCAAGCCGTCGGATTTGCTGGCGGAATTGCAAGGGCGCCTTCCCATACGTGTGGAGCTGAAGGCCCTGACGATGGATGATTTCAAACGCATTTTGAAAGACACCGAAGCCAGTTTGATCGAACAATCCGTAGCCCTTATCGGCACGGAAGATGTGACGCTGGTGTTTGAAGATGAAGCGATTGATGAGATTGCCCGCCTGTCATTCGAAGATGAACGAGCGCGTGGAAAATATCGGCGCGCGGCGTTTGCATACGGTGATTGAAAAATTGCTGGAGGAGATATCTTTTACGGCATCCGACCGCAGCGGCGAAACGGTGACGATTACAGCGGATTATGTGCGTAAGACTGTCGAAAGCCTCGTGAAATCGGCCGACCTGAGCCGGTTTATTTTATAAGCATCAGCAAGGTTCAATGCTTTCCACAGGGAAATAGACATGCCGTGTATGGCAGGGGGTTTGCAGTTCCTTGCGTTCCAAAGACAGTGAGCTTAAATCAAAATTGGCGGGTTTATCTTGCGCAAGCCGGGAGACGATCTCGGCTACTGCCCCCGAAAGCCGTGCCCCTTCCCCGTTATCACCGCAAGCAATAATAATTCGTTTATCATCTGGAAAAGTCCCTAAAAACATAGCTTCGCTGGGGGAGTCGTTATCGGTCCAGACGCAAGCGGCATCTTTGATAACCGGGCGGCTTTTTGTGGCGGGAAAATATTTATCCGTATATTTACGAACGCGCGCTTCATCGGCGTCATCGGTAGGAATGCCGAGCCGCAGCGCCAGAGGGTCCGGGTCAAAAAATTCGCCCTTATGCCGTGTGGCGCCGATTTTAATGCCGGGTGTGAAGGGTGATGATCCCGCATTTTTTATCACCGGAAAGCCGTAGAAATTATCGGCATAATTTTTCCCGATGGTCAGCACGGGCAGATTTTCCCAGCGGTAATCGGCATCGTCATCTGCCGGGTCAATCCACGCCACATATCCGCGCTCGGGGGTGGAATTATCGATCACGCAGCGCAGGCCCATATCTTCCAGCAATTTTCCCGACCAAGCCCCGGCGGCAATAATCAGTTTTTTTGTAGTGAACTGCCCTTTGTTTGTGGTGACCAGCAGGCGGCCATCCGGCAGGGATGATATATCTTTGAACCGGGTTTCAAAATGCAGGTCAGCGCCATTTTGCCGCGCCAGCATGTAGTGAAATTCAAGCATTCTCTCCGGTACTAAAATGCCGGATTGTTTATCGTGAACCAGCTTGTAATCATCCGGGATATTCAGAACAGGAAAACGCTTTTTGACGGCGGCAGCATCCAGAATGTCATGGGGGATGTTGTGACGGATAACACTTTCCTGTGCGCCTTTGAAAATATCGCTGTCCGCCGGTCCGCCGTATAACCCCCCCGTCTCATAAAACACAGGGTCGATGCCATAGGCAGCGCATTCAGCATTTAATGCGTGATATATTTCCAGCGAGCGTAGAACCATGGGGGTATAAATATCGACCTCCCACTCCACGGCGCGGACGATCCGCGTTTCGCCGAAAGAGGCGCCCATGGAAGGGCCTTCCGGGTATTGTTCCAGCATCGCAACCTTGTATCCGGGCGTTTGCGAGAGGCGGTAAACAGCCTGACTGCCGACCAGTCCGCCGCCAATAACAATGCAATCGTAATTCTGCATATGTTTATGGTTAATAACTTTCTGGTCCGCCGTCAATCTTTGCGGTTCATTTTATGCCGCCGTTTTGCTTCAATGGGCTTATGAAGATCAGGATATTGCTTGCGCTGGGATTGTTATGGACGGCAAACGCTTATGCGGCGGAACCACCGCGTTTTTTGCTGCCGCTTGATTGCGTTATGGGTGAAACATGTTGGGCAGCAAATTATGTTGATATGGACCCCAAGCCGGATAGCGTCAGGGATTTCACTTGCGGCCCGCGCAGTTTCGAGGCGCATCAGGGGACAGATTTTGCCGTGCGCTCCCGCGCTGAAATGCATAAAGGCGTGAATGTTCTGGCGGCGCTGGACGGTACAGTCTTGCGCGTACGTGACGGTGAAACCGATACCGAAAAAGCGCCTGCCGACCTTGAAAAAATTCATGCCGAAAACAAGGATTGCGGTAACGGCGTTTATGTTGACCATGCCAAGGCTGGGTTTAAAGGCCTGACGACACTTTACTGCCATATGAAACAGGGCTCGGTCAAGGTAAAGGCAGGTGATGCCGTAAAAGCGGGCGATGTTTTGGGCCAGGTGGGGCAAAGCGGTTTTGCCGAATTTCCGCATGTGCATTTTAGTATTATCTGGGAAGGCGCCGTTGTTGACCCGTTTACGGGCGTAAACAGCAGCGATGGTTGCGGCGGGTTTAAGCGTAAGCTCTGGAAAGACGCGGGCATGACCTACACACCCATTTCCATTTATGACGGCGGTTTCCGTGCGGCGCCGCCCGATTTTGAAGTCATCAAGGCAGGTGATAGCGCCCCAAAAACATTATCACCCGCTTCCGAAGCTTTGGTGTTTTGGACGGGCCTGTTCGGCGTGCGCGAAGGTGATCAGATTGCGCTCACCATTACTGATCCGAACGGTGTGGAATTCATCCGCCGTGATATTACACAAGATGTAACCCGCGCCCGGCAGTTTTATTTTACGGGGCGCGAATTGAAAGGCAGAACGATCCCCGCTGGAAAATGGACGGGTAAAGTTTTGCTGCACCGTGCCGGCATCACCGATCAGATCCGCGAATTTGATATCACCGTGCAATAACGATGGGCTCATCGGTTGCCGCTTGCGGCGCAACTTCGCCTGGCGGCAGAATGTGCAGCCGCGCCAGGGCTTCTTCGACCGGGATAAAATAATTGAGGCCGACACCGTGGCGGAGTTTTTCTTCACCGTCCGTATCCGTTACCTCGTAAGGGCCTTCGGTAATGCCGATGATATTGCCGTATTCATCAAGCAGCGGGCCGCCATCGGAACCACGGTGAATTTCAACATCGCCCTGAATATAATTCTGTGCCACGCCGAATAATTTGTAGTTTTTGCGGTGGGCGCTGACGATGCCTTTGGTAAGGGTGTCGGTCATGTATTTCCAGTCAAGCGGCGCGCCGATGGCGTAAATATCCTCCCCCACTTTGGGCCATGCTGCACGGATCGGCAGGGTTGTGATTTCCAGCCCTTCCGGGATTTCTTCCAGTTTTAAAAGTGCGACATTGCGGGATTTATCAACGCGTAAAACTTCCGCCGGGATTTTAAATTTCCGGTCGGATGTCACGATGCGGGTGCGCAAAGCATCACCCACCGCGGTGAAAGTGGTGAGGATATGCCCCTGCTTGCTGATGAAAAAGCCTGAACCGTGCCCGAATTTTTGTACCATCACGGCGGCCTTGCGCCCGTCTTCCGCCCATTTGCCAAAGGGCTGCGTAGAAAGAGGTTGCACGGGCAGCACAACATCCTCAAGCGGATCGAATTTACGGGGGCGCGATGCCCAATCATCATCAAGGCGCTTTTGCCGTTCGCTGATGCCGTAATCTTTTGGCTTCATGCCCTTAACGATAAGATCATAAAACTGCGGGTCGGAAGCCAGATTATGCGTGGCCATTTCAAACGCATCATGGAACATGAGCGCGAGACCTTCCACATTGTGCAGGCGGCGCTTGGTGTAACCTTCGGTGCGGGTTTTATAAACGGCGGTGCGTTTAACAGGGTCCCACACGCTCCAGTCTATCGCCACATAAAGCTCGCCCCGTTCACCCTTGTTGGGGCGATAGAAAAGATAGTAATCCTTGCCGGATGAGACGCATTCATCAACCTGCACATCGCGCAGCTTGGCCTTGATGGAATATTCAGCGCGCTCCACATCGTCTTCCGCTTCTTCGTCGATTAGATCCAGCCCCTCCACCACGTCATAGCCGTTGGCTTCCATGGCGTCATGAAAGCTTTGCTTGATGTATTTAGGCTCAATTATATCCTTAATGGCAGATCGTTTGAGGGGATCACCCGATACCGTGCAAAAAACGCCGTTACGCTCTTTCCCCACATTACTGCCGGGCGGCAAAACCAGCTCAAGGCTTGACCATTTGATCGGTGAGGGCCGTGCATCTTCCGGCATGATAACGGACGGGGCGTAATCAACCTCGCGCACCAGCGGGCCGCAGGACGTTACAAAGACAAGCGTAAGGAAAAGGATAAGGCAGCGTTTCATAGCCGGAATTGTAGCTTGTCGTACGCAGGCCGTCCACGCCTTATAAGCGCCGGAGCTAAAGCTATTATTGAGGCTGAAGAGCCTATTCCATGTTTTTGTACCAGGCCTGACTTGACATTCTTGTTGCTGATGGATATTCCGGGCATATGTCAGGAAGTCTGGAAAGAATAACCGCGGAGCTTGAACAGCTAAAAGACCCTAATGTTACAGGAACATGGGTTTCTGCACTGGTGAAAGAGATACCGGAGCTGGGGCGATTGCCACCCATATCCAACGACTTCTGGACGTCTGATCTTAAAAAGGCTGTTTGCAATCCATTTTTTCTTCACGGACTTAAAAACGTTATTATTCCCAATATTTCCTACGAAAAAGCCCTGACCCGGCTTAGGAAAGCATTGCTTCTTTTTCAGCCGGATATCCCGGATTTTATCGAAGCCATGCAAGCGCAGTGTTTTCTGAATGAATATGTTTTTTACGTCAGTGATGAAGAAAAGGAAGCACTTAAAAACACCCCCCTGCGCGCGCTTTATGAAAGTCCCCCTTATAAAAATCATCCGGTACTGGCCCTTTCAGATATTGAGGATAAGGTCTCTAAGAAGGTGAAAAGCCAATATGAAGAAAACCCTTATCCCAGATGGGCCACCATTAATAAAACCGACCTGGAGATTGACCATACGGTTCGTAATGTTCTGGTCGCCGGTTGCGGTACGGGGAGACAATCCGTTTATGCGGGATTCGGTTTTCCGAATGCAAAAATCACAGCAATAGATTTGAGTCAGGCCAGCCTTTCCTATGCCATGGAGAAGACAAAGGAGTATGGGCTAGAGATTGCTTATTATCAGGGAGATCTGCTGCACGCTGCAAAATTAAACCAGAAGTTTGATTTAATTCTTTGCAGCGGTGTTCTCCACCACATGGAAGACCCGGAAGCAGGGTTTGATGCCCTGCTTGATGTGTTGGCGGAAGGGGGCAGAATGAAGCTTGGTCTTTATAGCAGGCTGGCCCGTTACGATGTCAATTACTGCCGCGCGCATATAAAGCAAAAAGGATATCAGTCGACAGCTGACGATATTAGAGCCTTCAGGATGGATGTTATGAATGCCGCCGGCATGCTTTCCGATCTTAAATTGCGGGCAGATTTTTATACGTTGTCCCGCTGCCGCGATTTGGTTTTTCATGTCCAGGAACATCAGTTTTCTATCCCGGAGATAAAAGAATTTGTGGGCAAGAAAGCTAAATTCCTCGGCTTCCAGGTTGATCCTGTCTTATGGGATCAATATCAAAAGGAATTCCCGCATAATCCGGATGCGGCTGATCTTGATCAATGGCATTTGTTTGAACAAAAATATCCGCATAGTTTTCGCAATATGTACAATTTTATCCTGCAGAAATAAGCCTGGTTAATCCTTGCGCATCAAATTCAAGGTGCGGGGCAAGGGAATACATGCTTTAATACCACTCATGAAACAACGCAAAGCTAGCCTGAAACGCGAAACGAAAGAAACCAAGATTGAGGTCGCGGTAAACCTTGATGGATCGGGGAAGGCAAACATTGCCACCGGTATCGGGTTTTTTGATCACATGCTGGAGCAGCTGGCCAAGCATTCGCTGATCGATATCACGGTGAAGGCGAAGGGCGATCTGCACATTGATGGCCACCACACGGCGGAAGATACGGGCATTGCGCTGGGCCAGGTTTTGAAAGAAGCGGTCGGCGATAAAAAAGGCATTCGCCGCTATGGTCATTTTGATTTGGTGATGGATGAGGCACGTTCATCTGTGGCGCTTGATTTATCCAACCGCCCCTATCTGATTTGGGATGCGAAATTCACGGTCGAAAAACTGGGCGAGATGGATACGGAGCTGTTTCAGGAATTCTTCAACGCCCTTGCTCATGCTGCCGGCATTACGCTGCATGTGGAGAATAAATGCGGCACCAACAACCACCATATTATCGAGAGCATTTTTAAAGCCTTTGCCAAGGCGCTGCGCATGGCAGTGGAGATCGACCCACGTGCGGCCGATCAATTACCCAGCACAAAAGGCGCGTTGTAGTACAATTTCACCACGTGAATTTTTTATTCAGTTTTTTCTGGTGTGGCGCAAAGAATCCTGCCACAGTTGGAAAAAATAAAAATAATAAAAAAACATGTGGGGAGGGCCGGAAGGAATGCGGCCAAACAAAAGTACTCAGTGGAGGCTCTATGCAGATGCCTCTTTTCGCAAGAAAAAACGCAGCGTAAAAAACTCTTTTACGAATGCCGCTGGCGGCATTGTCCTTGTTGGTCCTGATGGCAAAGTGCACCGTGCTTTCCTGATCAATTACAAGGGACTCGACTTAAAATCATCCAGCGCAGCGGAAATGACAACAATGTCTTTGGCATTGGAGATGTTCCACGAAAACGCGCTTTCCATTACCGGTGACAGCGATAGTGATGTGGCGCGGCTAAAGGAATTTGTTGAGCTGAAGAAAAAATTCTCGCATGCCTCGATTATTCCGTCCGATGTGCAGCAAAGGCTAATCGCGTTGGAAGGAAGGCTGGATAACGTGACCTTCATTCATAAAACCCGTGACAACCAATATATACAAATCGCCGATGATCTGGCTGGGCGGGCCCATACGGCAAAGCCTGGCAAGTTGCATGAGGTGCGCGTTGTAGATGGCGTTATATCGCAAAAATCCCTCGATAAAATTGCCCCCCTGCCGTTTTTGCCGCCGGAACCGCCCGAAAATTGAATTTTTTTGTTGGCATTGGCAATTAATTATGCAACCTATGAAGACATAATAATAAGAAACTACATACAGGGAAGGTTGCCAGTCAGATGAAAAAATCTGCTTACCGTCTATACACCGATGCCAGTTTTGTTAAGGACAATAATGCGCCCGTGGGATATCGCTCGGGCGGCGCCTTTGTGCTTGTGCGCCCGGATGGTGGTATTCATTCCGCTTATGTTGTTAATTTAAACGGTCATGATTTGGCCGCGGCGCGCGAAGCCGAAATGACAACAGTGGCAATGGCGCTGAACCACATTAAAGACGGCAAGGTAAAAGGCGTAACGCTGGATGATGTGTCCGTCTGGTATTCGGATTGCCGTGAAGCGATTATTCGCCTGACCGATTTTTATAACAGCAAATCAAATACTACGAATTACAAGGGCATAACAATCGATATACAAAAACAGCTTTGCGTTTTGGATGGTGCTATCAAGGGGATCGCTTTTGATCATGTTTCCCGTGAACATAAACACATAAAAGTTGCCGACCACCTTTCGCGACTGACGGGCACCTTGCCCGAAGGAGCTGTGCGGCAGATCACACATGAAAGCCTGAAATTCGTTTTGAATAAATTGCAGCTTTCTGATGATGTGTCAGTGCCCGCTGTTGAGCTGAAACGCGATCTGGGATTAGTCGAGGTCGTAAGAAAAAATATCTTTCGGCAGCGCCTTGACGGCCTGCTTAAAATTACTCCAATCGAAATTATTTTGCTGCAGCATTTCCAGCGCCGCGCGATTTACAAAAATCATGCCGTCACCGATATTGATTTGGATGACATCAAACGGATGTTCACCGTTTTCATGTTTGATACTGATATTGGTGATATGAACGGCCCGGGCTTCAAAACCGGATTTTAGATCTCTGTCCATATTATATTTTCCTTTTTCTCAAGACAGCGCCATGGGCGGGGAAGCCTTCATAATCGGTAAGGGTCAGAACAGACTCTTTCAACCGCGCAAACCCTTCCGGTGTTACCTGCGATAGTGACGTGCGTTTCAGGAAATCCCACACCGATGTGCAGCTGTAAGTTTTCGCCCAACCGCCCGTGGGCAGAACATGGTTCACGCCGATGCCGTAATTGCCCAAGGTAGAAGGCGTGAATTCCCCGATTAAAATCTCACCCGCATGGTGCAGCAAAGGCAAAACGGAATCATGGTTTTTGACTTTTAAATGAAGATGTTCGGGCGCATATTCATTGCAAAGATCAATCGATTCCTGCAGCGAATTTGTAAGCACAATGCCGCCGTAATCTTTCATGACGGACGCACAAATGCTGCGGTGTGGTTCGGGTAATTCCGCAATCACACCGGGCAGATTTTGCTGCACAAAGGAGGCCAGATTTTTATCATGTGTGACGAGCAGAACAGCGCTGTCCATACCGTGTTCGGCTTCGTTTAAAATATCCAAACAGGTGTTGTAAGGATTAGCCGTTTCATCAGCAAGAACGATCGCTTCCGATGGCCCGGCGGGCATACCGGGGTCAATAATATCAGCCAGTAATTTTTTCGCCGCCGCTGCATAAGGGGATGACGGCCCCACAACTTTGCGCACCGCCGGGATTGTTTGCGTGCCATAGGCCAGTGCAGCAATCGCCTGCGCACCGCCTGCCGTGTAAACATTTTCAATGCCGCATAATTTTGCGGTGAACAAAGTTGCATCATCCGCCTTCCCATCAGGGCGCGGCGGGGTGACAACGGCGATGTCAGGCACGCCCGCAATTTTAGCAGGCAAAGCCAGCATGTATAAAGCGGAAGGAAATGCCCCTTTGCCGCGCGGCACATAAAGCCCGACGGAGGGGATGGGCGTTACTTTTTCGCCCGCCATCACGCCGGGTTCAATTTCGACCATCCACGGTTTTTCGACTCTAGCCATTTGTTCTTCGTGGAACTTACGCACATTACCGGCGCAGTGGCGAATGGCAGCCTTCAAATTGTCATCGAGAGATTTTTCGGCGGCTTCAAATTCTTCTTCCGTGGCGCGGATGGATGTTAATTGCGCCTTTTCAAATTTGGCGGCGCAATCGATCAAGGCGGCATCGCCGCGCGCCTTCACATCAGCGATGATGGGCTTAACAGCTTCCATCACGCTTTCGATATCGGCCTGCGCGCGTTTCAACAGCCGCGCTTTGGTGGCGGCATCCGTTTCGGCCCAGATATGCAGGTTGATGGTCATGGCCCCAGCGATACCAGAAAGCATGATCTAAAATCAATCATATCCTTCACTTCGCACCGCAAGGGCGGTATAAGGGCGCATGGGTAAGAAAATTGTCATCATCGATTACGGCTCCGGGAACTTACGTTCCGCGGCGAAGGCGTTTGAGGCGGTGTCTGATGGCGTTCCCGTGATTGTATCCAGCACCGCGGAAGATCTGGATGATGCCAGCCATATTGTGCTGCCGGGGCAAGGCGCGTTCGGCGATTGCATGGCGGGCCTCACAGCCTTGCCCGGCATGGTGGCGGCGCTGGAGAAAAATGTACGGAAGCAGGGAAAGCCCTTTTTCGGCATTTGTGTGGGCATGCAGCTTCTGGCCGATAAGGGGTTGGAGCATGGTGCGCATAAAGGCTTGGGATGGATATCGGGCGAAGTGGTGCGGATGACACCCACTGACCCCGCGCTGAAAATTCCGCATATGGGATGGAATAATATTAAAGCAAAACCGCATCCGTTATTTGCAGGTTTGGCGCCGGATGAGCATGTTTATTTTGTGCATTCCTATCACTTCGCCGCAAAAAATGCTGCACATGTTTTAGCGTGGTCAGAGTATGGCGGAAATATTGCTGCGGCGGTGGGGAAGGATAATATTATGGGGGTACAATTCCACCCGGAGAAGAGTCAGGCGGCCGGGCTTACCATTATCAAAAACTTTATACAGCTGAAAGCTTAAGCCCACAGCCATTCTAAAGCGCCGCAGCACAAAAAATTGAACCGATCTGCAGCAAATTAGGCTATACTTATAAATGAGCGGTCTTCAGGGATAAAAATAATAACGACTTATAAACCGCTACCAAGGGGAGTGCCGATTGATGAACGACCAAACCCAAATGAGACCGATGGACCCTGTACCGGGTGTCGAGCAGTTGTTCGAGTTGGCTCATAACGATCTCAACGATTTATGTGATGCTGCTGTTACCGCGATTGAAGCCGGCGGCGGTTTCGGGTGGCTGAACGTGCCGCCCCGCGAAACACTGGAGCGGTACTGGCATGGCGTTGTAACGATGCCGGCCCGCCTGCTGCTGGTGGCGCGTCTGGACGGTGTAATTTGCGGGTCGTGCCAGCTGGTAAAACCACCTGTTAATAATGAGGCGCAAGCACATGCCGTGCATCTGACAACCAATTTCGTGGCGCCCTGGGCGCGTGGTCACGGCCTTGCCACCATGCTGGTGGAGGGGGCTGAGAAGCTGGCCCGTCAGGAAGGATTTTCCGTGATTAATCTGGATGTGCGCGAAACAATGACCAATGCCATCAAGATGTACGAAAGTTTGGGCTTTACGCGTTTTGGTGAACATCCGCATTACGCGATGGTGGACGGCAAGCCGGTCAAAGGTTTTTACTATTACAAAACACTCTCATAAGATTTTACCTATTGCATAATATGGTCGCTTTTCCTATTTTCGGGGCAACCCGTATTTAGGAGGCGACCACCATGCATGTGAAAGCTTGTTATATTTACCCGCTGAAATCAGGGCAGGGATTGCCTGTGCGCGAGATGACCCTCACATCCAAGGGGCCCGCATTTGACCGTTTATGGATGATTGCCCGCGATGACCCCAAGAACGGCCTGACGCTTGTTTCCCAGCGTGACAAGGGGTGCGGTAAAATGGCGTTGATTGAGCCCATTTTGCAAAAAGGACAACTCAGCCTAAATGCACCGGGCATGCCGACACTTTTTTTTCGATGATATGTTTTTCACAACCGAGGCGCGTTCAGTCAGAATCCATGATGATGCGGCGCAGGTTTTTGATATGGGGGAAATAGCGTCCGCATGGATTTCAAAATATCTGGACCGGCCCTGCCGATTGCTGCGGCAGGATGATAATACCCCCCGGCAGGTGGATGCGGGCTATGCCCGTGAAGGCGATGATGTAAGTCTGGCGGATGGTTTCCCGCTGCTGATTACGACGGAAAGCTCACTTGAAAAACTGCAGCAAAACCTGCCTGCAGGATCAACCGTGGATATGGATCGTTTCCGCCCGAATATTGTTCTGGCGGGGGCTGAACCTTTTGAAGAAGATGTTTTGTATGAAATAAAAATCGGGGATGTCGTGCTGGAAATGGTCAAGCCGTGCAAGCGCTGTGTCATGACAACAGTGGATCAGCACAGCGGTGAAAAAGCGGATAATGAGCCCATGTCAACACTGGCTAAATTACGGATGGGTAAGGCAGGCGGGTTGCAAGGCGCTTTCTTTGGTCAGAATGCTGTGGCCCGCGCTTTGGGCAGCATTAAAGTGGGGGATGAAGTGGAAATATTATCCCGCAAGCCTATGCATCCCGCACTGGAAAACGCCAAGATGAAATACGAACCAAATGAACCATGATTATATACCCTGCGATTGATTTGAAAGACGGCAAATGCGTGCGCCTGTATAAAGGCGATATGACGCAGGATACCGTTTATAACGATGACCCGGCGGCGCAGGCGTTCGCTTGGGTAAAAGCCGGATTCAACTGGCTGCACATTGTTGATCTGAATGGGGCAATTGAAGGCGCGCCCGTCAATCAGCATGCGGTGCGCCAGATTATCGAAGCAGTGGATATCCCCGTGCAATTGGGTGGCGGCATTCGTACCCACGCACAAATTGAACACTGGCTGCAGGAAGGTGTCAGCCGTGTAATCCTGGGAACGGCTGCCGTACAGGACCCGGATCTGGTTATACAGGCCTGCCGGGATTTTCCGGGCCAGATTGCGGTGGGGATTGACGCGCTGGGCGGCGAGGTGATGACCCATGGCTGGGTGGCGGGGATCAAACATCAACGCCAAGGATCTGGCCCGCGAATTCGAAGATGCGGGTGTGTGTGCGATTATCTATACCGATATCGACCGTGACGGCACGGGCAAAGGGATTAACATGGAAGCCACGATTGAACTGGCGGATGCCGTCACCATTCCCGTCATCGCCAGCGGCGGTGCGCACAGCCTTGACGACATCCGTGCCGTGAAGGCGGCGGAGCCTTATGGCGTAAGCGGTATGATCATCGGCAAGGCGTTTTATGAGGGCACAATTGATCCGCTGGAAGCGCTCAAGACAGCTATTTAATTGACATAATTAATTATCCTTGATAGGGTGCATTCTTATGTAATAAGGATGTTTTTTATGCCGTTCGACCCAAATCCACCGCCGATTACCGGGGCGCTTTCAAAAGCGCACAAAGATGCGCAGGCGTTGATTAGCGAAGGTATTTACCGGGTAACCGGGCAAAATTATGCTGACCTGTCGGCGCCGCCTCCGCTGAAAGCCGTGGCGCGTGTGTATATTAATATGATGGGTCTGCATATCGCTGAAACGATGCTGGCGCGCAGCGCCGCCTTTGCTGAGCAGGCCGCCCGTGTGCAGGACATGCATGCTGCCGCGCTTGAGGATGAAGAGGGAAATAATTTGGGTTATACGACCTATATCATGAAGTAGGTTGGATGCTTTTTTCTTGATCTGGCAGCCCCGTCTCGACAATATAAATTTATGACAACACTTCGGAAAATTCTTAACCATCTGGGGCATGATATCAAGGCGGGATGCTGTTATGTGCATCATCTGGAAATCGGAATTTTTCATTTTAATCGGCTGCCATACGATGTACGCCAGCAAATTATATATGATTGCGGGCAGGTTTTAACCGAAGCCGGAATTAACTTCATTGAAGAAACGGGCGAGTTGATCGAGATGGAAGCAGAAACGTTGAAAAGCTTGCTGGAAGATATTGCTGCGATCGAAAAACTGGGGGCGGAGATTGAAACCGCTGCGATACACCCGGAGTTACATATATAATCATGCTGAAAACCCGTATTATTCCCTGCCTTGATGTTGATAATGGCCGCGTGGTCAAAGGTGTCAATTTCGTGGGAATCCGTGATGCAGGCGACCCGGTGGAGCTTGCTAAATTTTATAACGATCAGGGGGCGGATGAACTTTGCTTCCTTGATATCACCGCCACGCATCAAGGGCGCGGCACGCTGCTGGATATGGTGGCGCGCACGGCGGAACATGTGTTCATGCCCTTAACGGTGGGCGGCGGTGTGCGTAGCATGGCTGATATCCGCGCGCTTTTGAATGCCGGAGCGGATAAGGTTTCCATCAATTCCGCAGCAATTTCCAACCCTGATTTTGTCAAAGAAGCCGCCGATAAATGCGGCAGCCAGTGCATCGTTGTGGCGTTGGACGCCAAGGAAAAAGCAGATGGTTCACCGGGGTGGGAGCTGTTCACCCATGGCGGCAGAAACGCACCGGCATTGATGCGGTGGAATGGGCTGTGAAAATGGCTGAGCTGGGCGCGGGGGAAATCCTTTTAACATCGATGGACCGTGATGGCACAAAAGCCGGGTTTAACTTGCCCCTTACTCGCGCTGTATCGGATGCGGTTTCCATCCCCGTGATCGCCAGCGGCGGGGTGGGCAATTTGCAGCATTTGGTGGAGGGCGTGACGGAAGGTCATGCGAGCGCCGTTCTGGCGGCATCGATCTTCCATTTCGGGCAACATACCGTTCTTGAGGCCAAGCAGGCGATGCGTGACGCCGGGATTGCGGTAAGAATTTAAAAAGGAGAGATACCCCATGAAATCTTTTTGTGCATCGTTGGTATTAAGTGCTCTTCTGCTGATAAATCTTTTTGTGCTGCCAGTAAGGGCAAATGATGAAGCTGCTGGGCAAACAGTTGATTCCATGCAGCATGAGAAATACACCGGGCAAACAAGTATTCAGTGTAATGGAATGACCATAAATATTCCGCCATTTAAGGCGTCTTCTAGTGACGATCCGGAACACAGTGCATATATCCATTTTACTAATGAGGAGTGCACGGAAGATTTTTTTGAGATGTCTATAGATGTAAGCCAAGACTGTTATCGCATACATGCTTGTAATATGTATTCTTTTAGTCGCTCTCACACCCAGACATTACCGAATGGTAAGCAGCGGGCATTGGATGAAGATAAAACAACACCTAGCTTGGGCGATGCTATAACAGCAGGTATGAAAGCTGTGATGCTGGATAAGAAAATCACTGGATATATTGTGCCTTCTCGTCTCTATGCCTATCCTACCTCCACACAAATAATATGGATGAATGGGGATTATTTGTATGAAATTCGCCAAAAGGGCGGGGATGATGAAGATCTCATCAAATCGGCGAACTCGCTTATTAACGCGCCCTAATTAGCCCTTATCCGTAAACGGGTTTTTGGACGCCCGGACCAGCAGGCGGATTGGTACCGCCGGGATCTCATAATCACGCCGAATGCCGTTGATGATGTAACGGCGGTAGGAATCGGGCAGCTCCGCCGGGCGGGAAACCCATAGCGCGAATGTGGGGGGGCGCGTTTTAATCTGCGTTATATATTTAAGGCGGTTGGGGCGGCTTTGCACCAGTGGCGCGGGGTTCTGGCTTTCCATCTTCGCCAGCCAGCGGTTAAGGCCGCCGGTTTTAATGCGGATATTCCAAAGCGCATAAGTGTGCAGAATTTCATCAAGCAGGCGATGAATGTTCTTACCGTTTATAGCTGAGATCGGTACAAAACGTACATCGCGCAGTTGTGCCAGCCCCTTGCTGAGGCGGTATTTAATTTCCTCGATCAGTTCGGATTTCTCATCAACCGCATCCCATTTATTGATAGCGATGACAAGGGCGCGGCCTTCTTCGGCCACGTGATGGGCGATTTGTAAATCCTGCGATTCCAGTGCCTGGCTGGCGTCCAGCACCAGCACCACCACTTCGGCGAAGCGGATGGCACGGACGCTGTCACTCGTGGAGAGCTTTTCGGCGAGTTCCGTCACCTTCGCCTTTACGCCGCAGGCCTGCCGTATCGAACAGCAGGAAGCGGCGCCCGCCCCACTCGTACTCGGTCGACACGGCATCGCGCGTCAGCCTGGCTCGGGCCTGTCAGCATGCGATCGTCGCCGATCAGGGCGTTGACGAGCGTCGACTTGCCGACGTTTGGCCGCCCCAGAATCGCGATCTTGATCGTCTCGTCCTCGGCCTCGTCGTCGACCTCGATGGGATAGACGTAGCGGTAATTAACGCTGTGATCGCGCTCGACCTCGGCCTTGGCCCATTTCCATCCCTCGGCTTTCACGGTCGCGGCGATGCCTTCTAGCTGTTCCTCGGCCAGCCGGAACAGCAACACGCGGTCGGTGACGTAACCGCCATTCTCGTCGTCAAACAGGTCGCGCAAAACGTCCCCGCCCGCCGCGACATAAGCCTCCATGCCGACGAAGCGCACAACGGGATGATCGCCGCGCAAGGCTTCTCCGGTGAGTGCCGCCCGAATGTCGTCTGGGTCGCGGTTCCATTCGGGCAGCTCCTTCCAGATGCGTTCCTGCTCGGCCTGATCATCACTGACGGCGAAGGCCATCATATGATCAAGGGTGAGACCCCCTTTCCGGTAGAGCGTCCGCAGCTTGGGAGACACGGCGGCCAGCTTCAAACGGCGGGCGACGACATTGGGGGTCACGCCGAAACGGGCCGCGACTTCCTCGATGGTGCTGCCCTTGTCGATGAGGGATTGGAAGGCGACGAATTGATCGTCGGGATGCATGGCGAGACGCTGCACGTTCTCGACAAGGGAAATCTCCTGCGCATCCTCGGCGCTGCCGATGATGAGCAGCGCATCTGCCTCGTCGATGCCGGCGATGGTGGTGTTGAAGCGATAGAAATCCGGGCGCGACGCATCGATCGCCGCGAAATCGTCACGGCAGTCGAGATTCGTCGACCCGTAGGCCGCCATGAGGTCCTTCAGCGCCAGCGTGCTCTCGGCATCCGCCAGCG
>JAJOJU010000007.1 GCA_021208265.1 Alphaproteobacteria bacterium
CAAGATTGCCGATGAAGTGGGTGCAATTCTGTTTGTGGATATGGCGCATTATGCGGGCCTGATCGCGGGCGGGGTATACCCCAACCCCGTGCCGCACGCCCATGTGACAACGACGACGACGCACAAAACCCTGCGCGGGCCCAGAGGCGGGATTATTCTTACGAATGACGAGGACATCTTCAAAAAGCTGCAATCCGCCGTGTTCCCCGGCCTGCAAGGTGGCCCGCTGGAGCATGTGATCGCCGCCAAAGCCGTATCGTTCGGCGAGGCGCTACGCCCCAGCTTCAAGGAATACGCCAAGGCTGTGGTTGAAAACGCCAAGATTCTGGCCGATGTGCTGGTGAAAGGCGGGCTGGATATCGTAACGGGTGGCACAGATTCCCACATTGTTCTTGTGGACCTGCGCCCGAAGAAACTCACCGGCAAGGTGGTGGATGAGGCGCTGGAACATGCGGGCATCACCTGTAACAAGAACGCTGTGCCTAACGATCCGGAAAAACCTTTCGTGACCTCCGGCGTGCGTTTGGGTACGCCTGCGGGGACCACGCGCGGCTTTGGGCCGGATGAATGGCGCGAAATCGGGTCATTGATCCTTGAGGTGCTGGATGGTCTCGTGGCTAACGGCCCCGAAGGCAATGCCGCTGTTGAAGCTGCCGTGAAAGCCAAGGTGAAAACCCTGTGCTCACGCTTCCCCATTTACGGGTCAACGACACTCTAACGATCCTTGTGAAGGCGAACCATGCGCTGCCCGTTCTGCGGAAATGAAGAAACGCAAGTGAAGGACTCCCGTCCGTCGGATGATCACACATCGATCCGCCGCCGCCGGATTTGCCCTGATTGCGGGCAGCGGTTTACCACGTTTGAGCGGGTGCAGCTGCGCGAGATGACGGTTGTGAAATCCGGCGGGCGGAAGCAACCTTTTGACCGTGACAAGGTTATCAAATCGATGCAGATCGCGCTGCGCAAACGCCCCATCACCATGGACAAGATTGAGAAAGTGGCGACCGGCATCGTCCGCAAGCTGGAATCGCAGGGCGAGCAGGAAATCACTTCGGATCAGATAGGCACGGAAGTGATGAAGGCCCTTATTGAGCTGGATGTGGTGGGCTATATCCGCTATGCGTCCGTGTATAAAGATTTCCGGGAGCCTGATGATTTCAATGATTTCGTGGAAGACCTGCAGAAAATCCAGTCCGGCAAGCGCGGCGCGGCGTAACGGTAATGGCTTCCCCTAACGATATCCATCATATGAAGCATGCGCTGAGGCTGGCGCGGCAAGGGTTGGGGCGCGTCTGGCTAACCGTCGAGTCGGCTGCGTGATTGTTAAAGAGGGGCGCGTTGTGGGCTATGGCCGCACGCAAGATGGCGGCCGCCCGCATGCTGAACGCGTGGCGATTTCCATGGCCGGGCCTGAGGCGCGCGGTGCCACGGCTTACGTGACGCTGGAACCCTGTAATGTTGAAAGCCCGCGCGGTTGTTGTGCGCAGGCTCTGATTGACGCCGGGGTGAGCGAAGTTCATGTCGGACAGATTGATCCGAACGATCATACGAATGGCAGCGGGGTGGAGCGGCTGCGTGCGGCAGGGATTACGGTTCATACGGGGTTGTGCCGGTCGGAGGCGGAGGATGTTCATAAGGGTTTCATCAGCCGCATCACGCAAAACCGGCCCTTTATCACGCTGAAGATCGCCAGTTCACTGGATGGCAAAATCGCCGCAAAAGATGGTTCCAGCCAGTGGATCACGGGCGAGCAGGCGCGGGCTTATGCGCACGGAATGCGCGCGGGTCATGATGCGATATTGGTGGGTATCGGCACGGCGCTGGCGGATGATCCTCTGCTTATAACACGCGTGCCGGGGCTTACTCACAAGGCCGTGCGGGTGGTGCTGGATACGCATTTAAGGATCGATACAGGGTCAAAACTGGTGCAAACGGCGCAAGATGAACCACTCTGGATCATTCATGCGGAAGATAAAGACAATAAAAAACAACAGCTTGAGGCGGCGGGCTGCATGTTGATATCAAGTGAAGATATGAGTGTGTCATCCGTGGTTCAGGCGCTGGCTGTGCAAGGTATTACAAGGCTTCTGGTGGAAGGCGGCGCAGGCGTGCATACCAGTTTTGTTCGAAGCGGCTTGTATGATGAAATTGCGTGGTTCCGGGGCGACAAGATACTGGGCGAGGGGCTGCCGGTTTTGGGCGATCTCGGCATTGAATCGATCGCGGAAGCGCTTATGTTAGAGCGGGTGGAAAGCGTGGTCTTAGGGGCCGATACGCTGGATATATTCAGGAAGAAGGGATAGGGCTATGTTTACCGGGCTGGTGCAGGATGTGGGGGAGATTATCAAAGCCGAGCGCAAGGGCGGCGATGCGTTCTTTACAATCCGCACCGGGATTGATCTTTCTATTGAAAAGATTGGCGCTTCCATCTGCTGCTCCGGCTGCTGCCTCACTGTGCTGGAAAAGGGGCCAGATTGGTTCAGCGTTGAGGTTTCTGCCGAAAGCCTTTCCAAAACCACGATTGGAGAATGGGAGCAGGGCACGAAGATCAACATCGAGCCTTCCTTGCGCGTGGGCTCGGAACTGGGCGGGCATTTCCTGTTCGGGCATGTGGATGGGCTGGCGGAGATTGTATCGATAACGCCCGAAGGCGAATCGCACCGCCTTATTATCAAGCCGCCCTATGACCTGATGCGGTTCATCGCCAGCAAGGGTTCTGTGGGGCTGGACGGGATATCACTGACCGTGAACGAGGTCAATGGAGATCATTTCGGGGTCAATATCATTTCCCACACCTGGGAGCGCACCACGCTTCATGCGCGCAAGGCCGGGGATTTTATTCACTTTGAAGCCGATATGCTGGCGCGCTACGTGGCACGCCAGCTGGAATGGCAATCGGTTTAAAGATCAATTGATCTTCCGGCAAACTTGATTATGCTGGCGGGCATATAACGAACATATCAGGGAGATATTTCATGACCGACCTCTTCAAAAAAAGTTTCCGTCGACAAAGCCATTAAATTTGTGAGCGATGCCTTTAACGGTGCGCTGGTGGCCGGTGTGGTGGCGTTTGGCCTTCATGTGGCGGACAGCAAGCCTGCCGCTCCGGCAGAGCCCGCACAGATTGTCGAGCCCGTGCAGCAATAAACTTGCGCGTGCTTGTAAAACTTCCTATACCTGTTCCTAGTTCTCAGGGCGGGGCGCAATTCCCCACCGGCGGTATAGCCCGCGAGTAAGGTTTTCTTACATGATCCGGTGAAACTCCGGGGCCGACGGTATAGTCCGGATGAAAGAGAACGAAGGGTTTTTAACAGCTGCCGCTCCGTGATTGCGGACGGCTGGTGTTACATCTCTTCAATCGCCCTGATTCTGGTTATCTAACAGGAAAGGGTAAAACCATGAATCAGACCACAACTACTACCAACCAACTCCCTAACATTGTTACCGATGGCCGCATCGCCTTTATTCAGGCGGGCTGGCATTCCGATATCGTGGAACAGGCACGCCTGACCTTCGTGGAAGATCTGGCAAAGGCGGGAATCCCGGAAAGCCGCGTTGATATCTTTGATATCCCCGGCGTGCTGGAGGCCCCGCTGCAAGCCAAGCTTCTGGCCTTGAGCGGCCAGTATTCCGTGATTGTGTGCGCGGGCTTCGTTGTGAATGGCGGCATTTACCGTCATGACTTCGTATCCTCGACCATCATCGACGGAATCATGCAGGCGCAGCTGGAAACGCATGTGCCGATCCTCTCGGTTATGCTCACCCCGCATAATTTTCATGAGCATGAGCCTCATCATGATTTCTTTTTCAAACATTTTCAGGTAAAAGGGCGTGAAGCCGCTGCGGCGACCTTGAAAACCCTTGAAAACCTGAAGGTTATAAAAGAGATATATGACGGAAAAGGCCAAACAGCCATCCGCAAAGCCGGATAAGAGCAAGAAAACAAGCGAAGCGCGCGCTGATGCTAACGGCTTTACAGCCCGCAGCGTGGCGCGTCTTCATGCTGTGCAGGCCGTTTACGGCCAGTTGATCAACCCGGAGGCCGTGCCTTTGGTGGTGAATGATTACCTGACCCGCCGAGCCGGAATGGAAGTGGAAGGCGAAAAGCTCGCCAGCCCCGATAGAGCGCTGTTCAGCAAGATTGTGCAGGGCGTGGAAGAGCGCCGGAGCGATCTGGACGAGATGATCAGGGGCTCGCTGAATGAAGGGGCCCGCACGCCGGAAGCCCTTCTGGTGGCTATCCTTCTTTGCGGTATCTATGAGCTGTTAGCTGAAAACGATACCGATGTTCCTGTGATCGTGACGGAATATGTCGATATCGCCCATGCTTATTATCCGCCGGGCGAAACGAAGCTGATAAACGCCGTGCTGGATAGGCTGGGCAAGACTTTGCGTGTATAACTAATTTTTCTAATATAGATAAAATCCAATCCATCCCTAACCTCCCTTTAATTGTTTTCATAATATAATTGTGACTGGGTTTATAAAACTGGGTTAGGTTTTTCACTATGAAAGCAATCATTTTGGGTGCAGCTGTTCTGGCTGTGATAGGCGGCGGCGGTTTCGGCGCTTATTCCTATTTCATGAAGACTGCTGAGGCTGCGCCGTTAGCCGGGGAACACGATGCGGCAGCCGCAGAAGAACACGCCGCGGCGGAAGCGCCGGCGATGATCCGGCTCATCCACTGCCGGTGGTTGAGCTTAGCCCCATGCTGGTGCCGGTGATTGACCGTGAAGGCATCAGCCAGAATGTCAGTCTGGTGGTTTCGATCGAAGTGCTGGATATTCATGCTGCCGATAAGGTGAAGGAATACGAACCGCGCCTCAAAAATGCCTATATTCAGGAAATGTATGGGATTTTGAATCGCCACGCTGCATTAAAGGGCGGCGTGTTGCATGTCAGCGCGATTAAGGATCGTCTTGATAAAGTGTCTGAACAGATTTTAGGGAAGGATGTTATTCACGGTGTTGTGCTGAACGTCTTGCAGCAGCGCCCCGTATAACGCGTTGTGTCCCTGATACGGAATGGCTTTTTTGAAGCCATAGTTTGAACCCTCTTAGGTCTGCCCGGTGGCGTCTTGTGACGTTGCCGGGCTTTTTTATGGGCCGGAATTTCTTCTGTATAACTCAAAAAATCGCTTTTCCTTTGTTTTTGAGGAAGATAGCATTTGTGGAATCATGTCGGCTGATTCTTTTTTGGAAAAATCAGCCGAAATAATTCAAGTAAATGAAACTCTTAATGAGGGGAAAACTATGATTGATATTTATCTGGTTATTGCCTGTTGCGGTCTGCTGGCGCTGATATACGGCGCGGTAGCTTCACGGCAAATCCTGGCACAAAGTGCCGGGAACGACAAGATGCAGGCAATCGCCTCCGCTATTCAGGAAGGCGCAAGCGCGTATCTGAACCGCCAATACTCCACGATTTCTTTCGTGGGTGTGCTGGTGGCTTTTGCACTTTATGTGTTGCTCGGCTGGCATGTGTCGCTGGGCTTTGTTATCGGGGCGGTTTTATCCGGTCTGGCAGGCTATAACGGCATGCTTGTTTCGGTAAAGGCCAATGTTCGTACAACCGAAGCGGCCCGTACAAGCCTTGATCACGCGCTGAATGTGGCGTTCAAAGCCGGTGCCGTCACCGGTATGCTGGTGGTTGGTCTGGGTCTTCTGGGCGTGGCTGGCTACTATGTTGGTCTTTTGCACTATTTCGATTTTGCAGCGGTCACAGATGAAACAGAGCGTATGCATATTCTGCGTCAGATCCTGGAAGGCCTTGTGGCTCTGGGTTTTGGTGCGTCTCTGATCTCCATCTTCGCGCGTCTGGGCGGCGGTATCTTCACAAAAGGTGCTGATGTGGGCGCCGACCTCGTGGGTAAGATCGAAGCCGGTATCCCGGAGGATGACCCCCGTAACGCTGCCGTTATCGCAGATAACGTGGGCGACAACGTGGGTGATTGTGCGGGTATGGCTGCCGACCTTTTCGAAACCTATGCCGTGACGGTTGTGGCAACGATGCTGATTGCGTTCAGCACCTTTGCACCGTCTGTTGTTGAGCAGATGATGATTCTGCCGCTTCTGATCGGCGGGCTTTGCATTCTGGGTTCTGTGGCCGGTACTTTCTTTGTCAAGCTGCATGGTTCCAAAAAGATCATGTGGGCGCTGTACAAAGGCTTTATCGCCAGTGCCATTTTCTCAGGCATTCTGATTGCAGTTGTTGTTTCCAAGATCGGCATCGATACGACTTTGCCTCTGGCAAATGGTGGCGAGGTAACGCTGAACGACCTGTTCCTGTGCGTTATTACCGGTTTGGGCGTAACGGCTCTGCTGGTCTGGATCACAGAATACTACACCTCTACATCCTACCGCCCTGTGCGTAGCGTAGCCAAAGCCTCGGAAACGGGCCACGGCACGAACGTTATTCAGGGGCTGGCTGTGTCTCTGGAATCAACGGCTCTGCCGGTTCTGGTGATCTGTGGTGGTATCTGGATCGCTTTCACAGTGGCCGGTCTTTACGGTATCGCGATTGCAGCGACAGCTATGTTGTCTCTGGCCGGTATGGTTGTGGCGCTTGATGCTTACGGCCCGGTAACGGACAACGCCGGTGGTATCGCCGAGATGGCCAATCTGCCGAAGAGCGTTCGTGAAACAACGGATGCGTTGGATGCTGTTGGTAACACAACGAAAGCTGTGACCAAGGGTTATGCCATCGGCTCAGCCGGTCTGGCGGCGCTGGTTCTCTTCGCTGCTTATACGGAAGAGATCAAGCACTACCTGCCGCAATATGCCGAGATCCGCTTCGAGCTGACAGATCCGTACATCGTGATTGGTTTGTTCATCGGCGGTCTTCTGCCTTACCTGTTTGGTGCTATGTCGATGACGGCCGTGGGCCGTGCGGCGGGCGCTGTTGTGGTGGAAGTGCGTCGCCAGTTCAAGGAAATCCCAGGTATTATGAAGGGGACAGCTAAGCCGGAGTATGGCCGCGCTGTGGACATTCTGACCAAAGCCGCGATTAAGGAGATGATTGTTCCATCTCTGCTTCCGGTTCTGGCACCGATTGCTCTGTTCTTTGCTGTATCGTTCCTGGCAGGTGATTACCTCGCCGGCTTCCAGGCTCTGGGCGCGATGCTGCTGGGTACAATCGTGACCGGTCTGTTCGTGGCTATTTCCATGACATCCGGTGGTGGTGCTTGGGATAACGCCAAGAAATACATCGAAGAAGGCAATTTCGGCGGCAAGGGCTCTGAAGCTCACAAAGCTGCCGTAACAGGCGATACTGTTGGTGACCCCTACAAGGACACTGCCGGTCCGGCTGTTAACCCGCTGATCAAGATTGCCAACATCGTGGCGATCCTGTTGGTGGCGATTGCTTCCAAATTCCTGGTGGGCGCGTAAGCGGTATTCTCACCAGATTTAAAAATACGAAAAGCCCTCCGGTAACGGGGGCTTTTTTTTACAGAAATTTGCCTTTTCTGTAAAAAGGTTGCATGGTGCTGAAAAATAAGAAAGCTCAGGGAGAGTAAGTATGTCTGTAGTAACGACCGATAATTTTGAACGCTTTGTGGTGCGGGGTCATAACCGCCTTGATGTTATGGGACGTGAAGGCGTATGCAATTCCTATACGCTGTATGCGGGGCAGGATATGCCGGAAGCGCTGTGGGGTTTGCTGGGCAACCGCACGGGCTATATGACGCTGGATGATACCGCCAACAGCTGCGCGATGGATTTGGTGATTGAGGCAAATGGTACGATTGCGGAAGTCGCTGCCGCGCGTTATGTGCGCGTACCATCAGATACAGAAAGTGCTGAGCTTATCCAGCCCCAGCTTCCGTGATAAAATTAAAGCCCTGCTCCGGGCTTTTCGGCATTATCCGGATTAACAAAATCAAGCGGTTTCATGCGCTGGATAAATGCTTCGAACTGGTGTTTTTTCATGTGCTTTGAAACTTCATCCAGAACGAAAGCTGTAATAGCATCCTGCGTTTCTGAATAATTCATGATGGAACGTTCACCGTCTTTGTAAGCGGTGCCGTTGGTTTTGTGAACGCGCAGGTTAAGGAATCCCAGATTGACGTGATTTTCCGTGTCGGCGATACCGTGCTTCTTTGCTTCATCGGAAGAATACGCCGGGTCAACGCCCACCATCGTAATTTGCAGATAGTAATGGGTACCTGTATCGTTTTTTGGCAGATACCCAGTTTTCAGGCGAAAGCTTGAAAAACCGGATCTGTTTTCAGGTTTGATATCCCGGTTACCATGCATTACGCCCAGAAGAGCCCCCATATAAACATCGTTACTAAGCTTTTTTACATCGCTCTGGATTTTGTTGACAAATTTTGTGCCCGGATCGAGTTTCTGAAGGGCTTCCGCCATTTTTTCAGAGAGGCTGGGCAGATTGTTTACGTTGCTCATGGTTGTGTCCCTGCATTTATTTACAAGAAATCGTATTAGCAGGCGGTTACCCGCAAGTCAAATTATATGAAAACTAAAGCGTCCGGGCAGCTCTTACTCGTCTGCGCCTTCCTGCGGATTGAACTTGCCGATATTCCCCAAAAGCTGCTGTATCATTGTCAGGTCGTTACCGTAGGTCGGTGTGGAATCGCGGCTGATGGGTACATCAATCCGGCCATCCACGACATCGGCAATACGGCCCACATAGCCATCCGGGTCGTATTGCACGATGACGATTCGCTCTTTCACGACTTGCGGGTCCAGAATGCCGCGCTTTTCCGTTTCCTGCCCAATGTAATACCAGACATCATTCTGGAACGGGTCTTTCGTGGTGGGTGAACCAAGAATACGCAGAATATCAGAGCGCGTATGTTCCCCGGCTTTTACTTCCTGAAGCTGGTAATTTTCCAGCATATTGCCGCGCTGGGCCGTGACAGGCGTGCAGGCCACCATGGACAGGCAGAAAAGGGTGACTAAAAGCGGTTTGGTAAAGGTCTTGTTTTTCATCACGTCTATGGAATTTACTTTATTCTGAGGTTGTAAGTTTGTAAGAGATTACTATGTTCTTGCCTCTAAGAAAAGAAAAGCCGCTCCGCCAAGAAGCTGTTGCGTTATACACAGAAGCGATGACGGCATCGCGCAGGCCTCCATTTTATGAGGCACTCGCCGTGCCGGACACGATGGACGGGCGGTATGATCTGCTGCTGATACATGTATTTCTGATATTGCACCGCCTGCTGGACCGGGCTGACGGCAAGCCGAGTGATCTTTCTCAGGCGCTGTTTGATGTGTGTTTTGAGGATATCGATCAGGCACTGCGCGAAAGCGGGGTGGGGGACATGAAAATCGGCAAGCATATGAAGAAGATGATGCTGGCTTTTAACGGGCGTATGCATGCTTACGAAAAGGCATCTTCAATCGGGATGGATGCTCTGGAAGAAGCTGTCGCTCGTAATTTATATGGTACGCTGGAAACCGTGCCGGAACAGGCCGTTAAAATTGTGGCTGCTTACATGCAGGATAATATCGTGTTTCTGGAGGCTCAGGGCGAATCAGATATCGCCGCCGGGCGCGTTACCTTCCAGACGCAGACCCTGAAAGGAGTTTGATTATAATGAATATACCCCATACCCTGCCCGAATGGTCTTATCTGGTGGAAGAAGACCGCGCCGGAACGGATGTTACCGACCTGAAATTAAGTCCGTCAGCGGAAGAAGTTGAGGCCCTGTGCAAGCGTCTGAACCTGTTATCGCTGGACAACATGAGGGCACATATTACGCTGGAGCGTCAGTCCGGCGGCATGGTTGTGCATGTGAAGGGGAGATTCACAGCCGATATCACACAGGCCTGCGTGGTGAGCCTGGAACCCGTGGCATCGCATCTGGATGAAAAATTCGAAGGCTGGTTCGCCAATTCCGAACAGGCTGTCATGTTGAACAAGGCGCGGCGTGACCGCCAGAACGCCGATGGCGAAGCTCCGATGCTGGAAGAAAAAGACGATCCGGAACCGATTGTAAACGGGCATATCGACCTCGGCGAATTGATTACGCAGTATCTGTCACTGGCGATTGACCCATACCCGCACGCACCTGGCATGGGCAGCGGTGATGAGGATGACGCGGTCGTTTACGGCGATAGCAACCCCGGCGCTGATATTCGCCGTAACCCCTTTGCGGCGCTTAAAAACTGGAAGGGTGGCGGGGATAAGGATTAATACGGGGCTCTTTATTATAAGAAATTTCTTGCATATCCGGCGCGCTTTGTATAAAAGATCCGAATTCGCTTGAAATTACAGGATTAAGACTATGGCTGTACCAAAGAGAAAAACTTCGAAATCAAAACGCAACATGCGCCGTGGCCATGATGCGCTGACGCTGACCAACTGGGTGGAAGACAGCCACACGGGTGAACCCGTGCGCCGCCACCACATTGACCTGAAAACAGGCATGTACAAAGGTAAGCAGGTTCTTGAAGCCAAGGACTAAGGGATAAATTCCCTTAAAACAGAAAGCCCCCGCATTTAGGCCGGGGGTTTTTTATTTGTTGGGAATTAACGGCGGAAAGCGCTTTCACCTCAGGTCAAGAACAGTTTAAAGTAGCGGCGTGCAAACAAATAAACCCATCACAATAGCGCTGGATGCCATGGGCGGTGATTTCGGGCCGCAGACCGTGGTGCCGGGGGCTGCGCTGGCGCTGGATGAGGATTCCGGTCTCAGCTTCATGTTTTATGGAGACGAAGGACGGATCAAGCCCGTGCTGGAAAAACACCCGGCCTTGCAGCGTGTATCTTCCATTGTTCACACCGATAAATATATTAGCGGGCATGATAAACCGTCCTCGGCGCTCAGGAACGGTAAGGGCTCGTCCATGCGTATGGCTATTGAAGCCGTGCAGGAGGGCAAGGCCGATGCGGTCGTTTCCGGCGGTAACACGGGCGCGCTGATGGCGATGGCGATGGTGGTATTAAGAACGCTTCCCGGCATTCACCGCCCGGCGATTGCCAGCGTGTTTCCGTCCCTGAAAGGGGAAACGGTGATGCTGGATCTGGGTGCCAATGTGTTGGTGGATGCGGAAACGCTGGTGCATTTCGCCGTGATGGGGGCGATGTTCGCCAAGGCGCGGAACGGGATTAAAACCCCGACAGTTGGCCTCCTTAATGTCGGTACGGAAGATACCAAAGGGCCGGATCATGTGCGCGCGGCGGCTTCTATGCTTGCAGGCCTTAAATTCCCCGGCAAGTATCAAGGCTTTGTCGAAGGGACGGATATCACCGCCGGTACGATTGACGTGGTGGTGTGTGACGGTTACGCCGGGAATATTGCGCTGAAAGCAGCGGAAGGCGTGGGGAAGATGAGCGTGCAATTTTTTAAGGAGCGCTGAAATCCAGCATTCCGGCCATGATCGGCGGGGCGTTTGCGTATTTCGCGTTAAAGCGCCTGAAAAACCGGATCGATCCGCGCCTGTATAATGGCGGTGTATTTTTGGGGCTGGGCGGCGTATGCGTGAAAAGCCATGGCGGCAGCGATGCGCTCGGCTTTTCCAGCGCGGTGAAGCTGGCGGCGCGTCTTGCCCGGCAGGGCTACGTCAAGAAGGTGGGCGATGAGATACAGCAACTGAACGCGCAGGAAACTTTCCTTGCGCAAAGCCTGATGGAAGGCTAGAAAGCTAGCGTTATGCGTTCCACATTGATTGCCACAGGTTCATACCTCCCCGAAAAGATTCTTACCAATGCCGACCTTGAGAAAATGGTCGACACATCCGATGAATGGATCGTTCAGCGCAGCGGTATTAAATCCCGCCATGTGGCGGTGGAAGGTGAGACGACATCCGTGATGGCGATCAAGGCGGCTGAACGGGCGCTGAAAGTTTCCGGCCTTTCCCCGCACGATATCGATTTAATCGTGGTGGCCACCACAACGCCCGATCAGACTTTCCCGGCTGTGGCGTCTAAAGTGCAGGCAGCGCTTGGCATTCCCGTGGGCATAGCATTTGACGTGCAGGCTGTTTGCACCGGCTTTGTTTATGCCCTGAATGTGGCGGATAACTTCATCAAGGCCGGGCAAGCCCGCCATGCGCTGGTGATCGGCGCGGATAAAATGACCTCCATTCTGGACTGGAACGACCGCACCACCTGCGTGCTGTTTGCCGACGGTGCGGGCGCTGTTATTTTGAAAGCGGAAGAGGGTGAGGCGGGCGATGTCTCCCAGCCCGGCATTCATGCCTCCAAGCTCTGCGCGAACGGCGCGCAAGGCGATCTGCTTTATGTGGATGGCGGGCCGTCCTCCAACCAGCAAACCGGGCATATCGTGATGCATGGGCGCGAAGTGTTTAAATACGCCGTTTCCTATATGGCGGGCGTGGTGGAAGATGTACTGGCAGCTTCCGGCGTGTCCCCATCGGAAATTGACTGGTTGATCCCCCATCAGCAATTTGCGTATTATCGAAGCCACCGCCAAAAAGCTGGATATGAGCATGGATAAGGTTGTGGTGACGGTCGATCATCACGGGAATACCTCCGCCGCTTCCATCCCCTTGGCCCTTGATGAAGCCGTGCAAGATGGCCGCGTGAAGCGGGGCGAGCTACTTTTGTTAGAGGCCATGGGGGGCGGCCTTACCTGGGGCGCGGTTCTGGTCAGGTTTTAACATCAAAAACCGCTCATATACCTTTGTAATCATTCCACATTTCTTTGTGAAATAATGCACAACATGAATTGACGCACGTGCATCGGGGCGTTACGGTGGACTCATCTTCATAACGAAAATGGGAGTTGCGTGGTATGACAGGCACAACAGTAACCCGGGCTGATTTGGCTGAAGCCGTATACGAACAGGTGGGGCTTTCTCACAATGAATCGGCTGATCTGGTCGAAGCTGTTCTGGATGAAATTTCTCAGACACTGATTTCCGGTGAAAGCGTGAAGCTTTCTTCCTTTGGCAGCTTTACCATTCGCGAGAAGGGCGAGCGCATTGGTCGTAATCCGAAAACAGGTATCGAAGTGCCCATCAAGCCGCGTAAGGTTCTGGTATTCCGCGCTTCGCATGTGCTGAAAAATCGTATTAACGTGGGAAAATAAAAACAAAAATAATAACAGGGAACGAAAAAGGATTTTTCAAAAATGACAACATTCGCAAAACCCAGCATGGATAGCGCACCGGAACAGAATAATATCGAGCCCCCCGCCACGAAGAAAGCCACAGGTGCTTTTCGCACCATTAGCGAAGTGGCGGACGAGCTGGGCGTGCAGCAACATGTTTTGCGGTTTTGGGAAACGAAGTTCAGCCAGATACGCCCCTTGAAGCGTGGTGGTGGCCGCCGTTATTACCGTCCGGAAGATGTTGAGCTGCTGAAGCGTATTTACGAACTGCTCTACACCGAAGGCTACACCATCAAGGGCGTGCAGAAGCTGATGCGTCAGCAGGGCAAAAACAGCGTGCTGGCGGCCGGGCGTGAAGCACCTGCAGTAAGTCATCAACTGCCGGCGGCAGCAACGGTGGCTTCTTCTAATAATGTGCCTGCGCCGGAGAAAGACGAAAGCTTGTCACCCCGCCAGAAAGCCATTCTGGAATCGATGCTGGGTGAATTGAGAGAACTGCGCAAGATTGTGCGTGGTGAATAGGCCGTTATTCTTCTGTAATTCTGCCGAAATAAACCCCAAAGGCAGGCAGGCTGACGGTCTTGCCATCATGCGTGCCTGACAGATTCCCCGCTTGCGGGAAGGTGTTTTCCGTGCTGATGGCCAGTGGCGGCGCTATCTGTTTCGGCTTATCTTCCAGATTGAACAGGCATAGCAGGTTCTGGTCATTGTGATAGCGCCCGAAACACAGTAAATTATCATCCTTCATATCAAAGAATTTTATCGTGCCGGTGATAAGCGCCGGTTGCTTCCTGCGCCATGCTAGAAAACGGCGGGTAAAGGCGAGGGGGGAGTTAGGCGATTCTTCCTGCAGATTAACAGCTTTGCGATAATGGTCATCCGGAATGGGCAGCCATGTTTCATCGGCATCGCTGAAATCGCAGTTCTTCTTATTGCTGTTCCATGGCATGGGGGTACGGCAACCATCGCGCCCTTGCCATTCCGGCCACAGATATTTACCCCACGGGTCTTGTATCTGGTCATAGGGGATTTCGGCCTCCGTCAGGCCCAGTTCATCCCCTTGGTAGATAAAGACTGTGCCGATCAGGCTCGGCAGGATAGCCATAAGAAGGCTTGCAAACGGGCGGCGCTGTTCGTCTGACAAATGTCCGCCCCAGCGGCTTGTGGCCCTGACCACATCATGATTGGTAAACGCCCAGGAAGGCCAGCCGCCATCAGGTCCTATGCCAAAGCTTTCTATTGCTTTTTTAACTTTGGGGGCGGTGATGCGTTCCCCTGTCATCAGGCTGAAATCATAGGCGGTATTATATTTATCGTTCCCGGATGTGTATTCCGTGGCGCGCTTGGTGGAATCATCATCGCCGATTTCCGCCAGCGTCATCGTGCCGGGATATTCATTCATCATCTTGCGGAAGCGCCGCGCGAAATCCAGCGCTTCGGGCTGTGATTTGTTATAGATATGGCGCTGCATGCCGTAGGGGTCCGGTTTTTCAAACTGGCTGGAAAAGCCTTCTTTTTCTGGATCTTTGGCGGGGTTATCACGCAGTTGCTTGTCGTGATAGATGAAGTTGATGACATCCAGCCGGAAGCCATCAACACCCTTATCCAGCCAGAAACGGCAGGATTCCAGAATAGCATCCTGCACATCCGGGTTGTGGTAGTTCAAATCCGGTTGGTCGGGCAGGAAGTTATGCATGTAATATTGGCGGCGGCGCGTATCAAACGTCCACGCTTCACCGCCGAAGATGGAACGCCAGTTATTGGGGGGTGTACCGTCCGGTTTTGGATCGGCCCATACATACCAGTCACGCTTGGGGTTATTGCCATCCTTTCGGCTTTCCTCGAACCACGGATGACGTTTTGACGTATGGCTTAAAACCATATCAATAATTACTTTCAACCCCAGTCGGTGTGCTTTGTTAAGCAGATTGTCAAAGTCAGCCAGTACACCGAACATGGGGTCAATATCGCAGAGGTCAGAGATATCATAGCCGAAATCCTTCATCGGGGATTTAAAGAAAGGGGAAATCCAGATAGCGTCAACGCCGAGATCCGCCACATATTCCAGCTTTTCAGTGATGCCGTTCAGGTCACCCACGCCATCATGGTTGGTATCCCGGAAACTGCGGGGATATATCTGATAAAATACCGCGCCTTTCCACCAAAAATCATTCATGCCAGCTCCCAATGTTACCTGTGGGGCGATAGCAAGGCCCCGCCTCTTAGAGAAGAGGATGAACTGCCGACTCTAACTGTTTTAGCCGGGTAACGGTAGGATAGTATTATTTTGCGCCGCAGTAATTCGTAAAGGGCTGGGGATAGTTGGCGCGAGGGGGTTTTGTCAGGTGTCCAGCGCCAGTTCTTCAATGGGCTTTGGGTTTTTCCCAAAAGGATAATAGACATTGGAGCCCGTATCATGCACAGGTTCTGCAAGGGCCTTAAAGCGTGCCGGGCGATCAGCAGGCAGACGCGCGCGGGCAACGGCAATAATGTCTGTCGCCGTTTTTTCATACGGCGGGGTGATGTGTTCGTCAATCATTCAGGTTCCCTGTTTTATGTATTTTATTTTTCATTATTATAGGGAGGGCAGGGGTAAGAGTCTATCGGGGAAAATGTGGGGCTTCACCCAAGATATATTGCCATATTCTTGAGATTTTGAAGAATGGTCGGGGCGAGAGGATTCGAACCCCGCGCAGCTGGGCTGCGCTTTTTTAGTAGAGAGGAGGTCTCGTATCCTCTCGCATAAAGAATGGTAATGATGAGAATGTAAATGGTCGGGGCGAGAGGATTCGAACCTCCGGCCTCGTCGTCCCGAACGACGCGCGCTACCAGGCTGCGCTACGCCCCGACATGGGATACTAGTATTCAGCCACGCTATCGAAAGCAATAAGGCTCCCCTGGGGATGGGAAGGGCGAATGGTCGGAACGAGAGGATTCGAACCTCCGACCCCTTGCACCCCATGCAAGTGCGCTGATGCGCCTCGTTGCACTCGGCTGTACCAGACTGCGCTAAAAACCTATTAAAAACAGCCTGTTATTAAACTCATTATAAAATGGGGTTATAGCATCCGCAAGCAAATAATTGTGGTTAGTGTGGACAGAGTGTGGATGAGCATGAGGCCAATACCCGTACGGGGACTTTAACCGCACCGATCATATTTAACACCCGTACGAAAAAATATGTCGAATTTTTGAGCCCTATTCAGGCACGAGCAAAGGCTTCGTATTCACCTATATCGTACCTTGCGAGGTCTAACAGATTTTTTGACGCTTCAATCATTTCATCTAGCACAGTGGGCTCTGCAGCTAAGGCGGCATCAACATCAACGCATTTAGCAATTCGCTTAATAATTTTGGGCGAAATATCACATTCCGATATAGGAGTAGCCGCATTATTGGATAAGCCGAACAAATCAGGAGCAGGTTGAGTAGTGGGTGTAAACCTAATTGCAATCGAAATAAGATCGTTAGGGCCATTGGCTTTATCCACTTTATACCCCATTGTACTTTTTAACTCTATCTTCACTGGAGGGTTATACGCCACAGATAAGCCCGCTATCCATTTGCAAAGCCCCGTTATAAATACATCAATGTTCTTTTGAGCATCTCCCAATGCTGCATCTAATGTGGCTTTATCATTTATTGAGAAAAGTTTCTCCGAAGCATCGCGGAAAGGCTTACAATCATTTAAGTTTGCTTCATACTTGTTTACTAGTATCTCCAATACATCAGAATGAACATGTGCATCTCCAGCCCTAGTAGTAAGGAAAAGAAGCCAAGGACTTTTAGTTCTTGTTTGTAGTGATAAAATCTTCTGCAATGCATTATAGTACGTATTACCAAAATTATTTGGCTCGTGCTGTCCGAAACTATCGCAGAGGTCTAAATTAATAACATCATACCCATATGAAACTTGGGCGGATCAATTCTGCTTCCTTGATCTTCCTCAGCACCTAAATCTCTCTGTTGATCGCTTTGCTCTATGGCAGACCAAATCTCTCTGCTGCGCAAAGTATTTCTTGCTTGGGTCCGTATATTGGTTAAGACAATTGTTGTTCCCTGAGTTTCCTTATCTGCAGCCTTTTCTCGCCAAATCTTTACTTTACCAGCTTCAAATTCATGCGTTTCTTCGGAGGGCGCATCATCATTGTATTGTTTGAGAGCAACAGTTGCTACGGTTCGATAATCATCCCCCGCAACTTTGGTAATAATCTGAAAAGAGTGAGTAAGTTGCGAAACTGAGAAAATTCCAATACCAATTTTTCCAATCAGCTTTCGCCCGCCGGGGCTCAACGTAGGGTCTTTTTGATTTGTCACACCCAACAAACCACCCTCTGCACTTCTTTTCGCACTGCTGCCTATATGCTCCAGCATATGAGCCAATGCTTCCGGTGTCATTCCATGGCCATTATCTTCAATAGAAATTCTTTCAAAACGAGGAGCATCTGTTTTTACGACAACCCTAGTTGCATCAGCATCGTAAGCATTTGATATTAGTTCCCGTATTGCAGAAGCCGGCTGTCTATAAATACCGTCAGTTACTCGTGCGATCACACGCTCATCTGTTTTAAGCCTTGTATCAATTACAATATCACTGCTAGTGCTTTCACGTATTTGCCCTGACAAAGCTAGATTGTTTTGCATTTCAGGGGGGTGTGGCACAGTCAAACCTCGCTCATGGATTGCTTAACAGCAGCAGCAACACTTTTAGCTAGAGGTGGTGGGACAGCATTTGATATTTGCTCTACTTGTTCTGATAAAGTGCCATCAAGCACAAAACTTTTGGGGAACCCTTG
>JAJOJU010000013.1 GCA_021208265.1 Alphaproteobacteria bacterium
CGCAGCGCGCCGTAATAAATATACACAAGCAGTAAATCTTATCCCTAAGTATACTACGGTTTTTTATATATGTCTTTAAAAAAATCAGCGCACTACTCAACCTATGTTTTTTAAAAATTGATTGGGAAAACTGAATCACAAGCCTTGGTTAGCGGTCTATTTGGTGATAGAAAAGGCTATGTTGGAGTCTCTAAAACGTCGCGGCCTTATGTACGTTATGTCCTCTCCTTCCGGAGCAGGTAAAACAACCATAACGCGCGCTCTCCTCGAACACAACCCTGACGTGATCATCTCCATTTCCGCCACAACCCGACCCCGCCGTGCCGGAGAAGTCCACGGACAGGATTACTACTTTGTATCCCCGGATGAGTTTCGTGACATGGTGGATCGCGGTGAAATGCTGGAACACGCCAAAGTCTTTGACAATTACTACGGTACGCCGCGTGAACCCGTAGAACGTGCGCTTAGCAGCGGTCAGGACGTTATTTTTGATATCGACTGGCAGGGCACGCAGCAACTCTCGGAAATTGCACGGGAAGATCTTGTGACCGTTTTTATTCTACCGCCATCGCGCACAGACCTTGAAAAGCGGCTGCGTCACCGTTCGCGCGATACGCTGGAAACGGAAAATCAGATCCGCGCCCGCATGGCCAAAGCGGCGGACGAAATGTCGCATTACAGCGAATATGATTACGTTTTAATCAATAACAATGTTGAAGAAGCCATTTCCCAAGCCCAGCTGATCTTGAACGCCGAGCGCATCAAACGCCATCGCAAGGTCGGATTGTCGGATTTCGTCCGCGGCCTGAAAGAAGGTTTATAGGCTTTTCTGCCGCTTTGCAGCACATTTCAAATTTATACAAAATACAAAATTATCTTAAAGGATATTTTAACCTATTTCCGCATACTAAAGATAATAATTATGAAAAATATTAAATTTTTCGGGGTTTTGTGGGGTTTGATATGTTGGCAGTACACGAGAGTGCTGAGCACCATTTTATTACGACGTTACAATCATTAAAGATGAGTCCCAAGGGCTGGGTTTGCCTGCATTTTGCGCTTTCCCGGAATATATCCCACAGCGCGCTGATGGAAGATACCGAAAGCATTACCTATCGCCTGCGCGATGCCAGGGAAAAAGCACAGTCGTTTTTCGTGGAACTGGTCAAACGGGCTAATAATTTCAGCGAAGTTATTGCCTATATATTCCCGGATAATGATGTCATTTTGCTGGCACGGCCTAATACATTCGATGAAAAAGAGGGCCTTCAAATTTTATTCCGGGAAATGGCGGCACGCATTCAAAAAGGGTTTTCCGATTACTGTGAACTGGCGGCCGAGCTATATAACTATCAAAAATTTGCCGACCATAAATTTCTGACGGCCCAACGTATGAAAGCCTATGAACATATGGCGGATGGCCATAAAATTTCCAGTATTGGCATTCGCCGCGGACGGCGCGGATATCCGCTGGTGATGGTGGTGGAGGACGATCGTTTTACCTCTTCCTATGCTGCGCACATCCTAAATAAGAATTACGAGATTATTCTATCGCGCAGCGGTGAACAGGGCATTTCCGATTATATCGAACAGGCACCGGACATCGTGTTTCTGGATATCCACCTGCCAGGCTTAAGCGGGCACGACACGCTGCAAAGCATACGGGCGATTGACCCCAAAGCGTTCATCGTGATGTTAAGTGTGGATGCCGTGAAAAAGAACATCATGCAGGCTTCCAGCAATGGCGCTTACAGCTTCCTGCGCAAACCCTTCTCGAAAGAAAAGATGATCGAAATGGTCAAGCGCTCACCGTTCATACAGGCTTCATCAGCCCGCAAAACAACGGATACCAGCGCCGTGCAGGGCGAACAATCCATTCACTAATTTATCTGGAGTTAGCCAGATCCAGAAAACGGCGCTGCACATTCACGTCATCCCGGAACTTGCCGGTGAACAGCGATGTCACGGTCAGAGAATCCGCCTTGTTTACACCGCGGATCGACATGCATTGATGAGCCGCCTCGATAATTACCGCTACACCTTTGGGAGAAAGCGCGCCTTCAATCGCGTTCACAACCTGCTGGGTCATGGTTTCCTGTGACACCAGACGCTTGGAACAAATATCAACCACTCTCGCCAGTTTGCTGATGCCCACCACTTTTTCATCCGGCCAGTAAGCCACATGCGCGCGGCCTATAATCGGCACCATGTGATGTTCGCAGTGTGAGGTGAAATCAATGTTCTTAACGATGACCATATCATCAAAGCCCTGAATATCCTCAAACGTGCGGGAAAGATCATCCTTCGCATCGCGGGCATAGCCGGCAAAAAACTCTTCATAGGCGCGCGTAACGCGGGCCGGGGTATCAATCAGCCCTTCGCGTGCCGGGTCATCGCCCGCCCAGCGGATCAGGGTTCTTACAGCCTCTTCGGCTTCAGCGCGGCTGGGGCGCTCGGCGGTGTTATAAGTTTCGGCTTTCACGATTTCCGGTTTCATAAGGGCCTCACTGTCTCTTTTAAAGCTTGGGTTTAGCGATTTTTTACGGTAATTTCCATTTAAAAATGACAAGGATGTAAAAAAACCGATGGCTACGCTCTCGCTTTATAATTCGCTCAGCCGCAACAAAGAGGTCTTTACCCCCATCGACCCGGCGCACGTACGGGCGTACGCTTGCGGCCCCACGGTCTATAATTACGCCCATATCGGCAACGCGCGTATGGCAGTGGCCTTCGATTTACTGGCCCGTACGCTCCGTACGCTTTACCCCAAAGTTACCTATGTTTCCAACATCACCGATATTGATGACAAAATCATTGATGCCGCGCGCGAAACAGGTGTGCCGATTGATGAGATCACACAAAAATTCGGGCGCATTTATAACGAAGACATGGCGGCGCTGGGCGTACAGGCCCCCGATATCCAGCCGCTGGCCACCACGCATGTCGGGGCGATGATTGAATTAATCCAGCTTCTGATCGATCAGGATAAGGCCTATGAGAAAGACGGCCATGTGCTGTTCAACGTTCCGTCATACCCCGCTTACGGCAAGTTATCAGGCCGTTCGCGTGATGATCAGATTGCGGGTGCGCGCGTGGAAGTTGCTCCCTATAAAAAAGACCCGGCAGACTTTGTGCTCTGGAAGCCCTCTTCTGATGATCAACCCGGCTGGGAAAGCCCCTGGGGGGAGAGGCCGCCGGCTGGCATATTGAATGTTCCGCCATGGCGGAGCAGCATTTAGGGCTTCCCTTTGATATTCATGGCGGCGGGGCGGATTTAAAGTTTCCGCATCATGAAAATGAAATTGCCCAAAGCTGTGCGGCGCATAACCTGAAATCCGAAGACTTTGCGCGTTACTGGGTCCATAACGGGTTTGTGACGGTAAACGGCGAGAAGATGTCGAAATCGCTCGGCAATTTCCTGCTGGCCCATGATTTGCTGAAAGACTGGCCCGGCGAAGTCATCCGCCTGACCCTGCTTTCTGCTCATTACCGCCAGCCGCTGGATTGGAGCGAGGACAAATTGCGCCAATCGAAAAAGCTGCTGGATAAGCTCTATACCCGCCTCGCCCAGATGACAGAGATGGAAGCCCCGGCGCTGGATACGCCGCCGGAACCCGTTATGAATGCCTTGTGTGATGATCTCAACACCCCGCAAGTGATGGCGGAACTGAACGTGATGCTGAAGGATGATAACTCGCCTCAATTAAAAGCTGAACTTCTTAGCCTGCGCCCCGTTTTGGGTATTTTGAATGAGGACGCGGCAGCCTGGCTGAAAGGTACTATAGTTCAGGATGCCAGCGCCCCGGATGATGCCGTGATTGAAGGCCTGCTGGAGGAACGCCGTGCAGCCAAAGCCGCCAAGGATTTTGCGCGGGCCGATGCGATCCGAAATGAATTGAGCAGCATGGGTATCGCCATTGAAGATACGGCGCAAGGCACGCAGTGGAAGCGCGCCTGATTAGCGCGATAACAGAACCTTATATACGATAAACGCATTATCCCCGGCGGACCAGAAACACCCTGCCCCCTTGCCGGATAACTTGGTTGAGCTTGTCTCATCACCAATCGTATCAACGTAATTATAAGCCCCCTGGAATGCCGTAAAACTGGCGTTGTTCTGGGTAGGGCGCTCCATCGGGTTATCAATCGAGGACATATCGTTGATGGCATCACAAACCGTATCCCTGACCCCCGGAATATAGGCTGCAAGCTCCGTACAACCATCATCAGCGCAGGTGGAACCCACATCATTGACTTCCATATCGGCGGAAAACACCCAAGGAGTAGTCGTGTTAACTAACGATGCTTGCGGCGGTGTCTGCACATTCACCCCACCGCCCGATGCATGAAACATCTTGCAGGTATTATCACCGGGTGTAGCCGCATTGGTATAGGTGCCTGCGGCCCCTTCAAAGCTGATTTCCGTGAGCTTGCATCCGCGCAATCGAAGCTGTGATGCGGCATTACCCAATATGGTCGCATATTCCAGAATTTCGCTGGCCGCCAGCCGTGAACGCTCGGCACTTAACTGATTAGTACTGCCGCTGTTGCTGCGCGATACGGCGTAAGATAAAGCCGCCAGCAAAGCCACGGCGATAAGGATGTAGAGAAGGATGTTTCCGGATTCTGAAGAGCGCTGTTTCATAAAATCTAGTCTAACGCAGCGATAAAGGTTTTGAAATCATCTTTATGCGTGACCGGAATATGCACCGGAATATGTTTGACGCCCAGCGCGGCTAAGGTCAAAAACACTGCTCGCCCCGAACCGATTTCCACATTATCCTGAATGCCAATTCCCAACACTGGTTTTTCCAGCGCCGCGCCGTTTTTAAGCGCCTTTTCGACATTTTCCCGCTTGGGCCGTTCTTTTTCAGGCAGCGCTGCCAGATCCTTAATCTTACCGGCAGCATCCAGCCACTCAAAACTGAACAGGGACGTACGGTAACTGGAGATCACGGCTTCCGCTGAAACCGTGACATCCAGATACCGTTCCGGCTGGCTTTGCCGTGCCTGATGATTGATAAATTTGATGGACTTAAGATTAATCATGGCGCGCTTTATTTTACCTCTTGCGGTTTCATGCACTCTTCTTCAATTTAAAAGAAAAGCGCAAATAAGCCGTAAAGACATTCTGGAAAAAATATGACGAAAGCCCCTGAGACTATTACCGTTGAAAACGATATTGATGAAGTCAGCTGCGATGGCGGCGGCGGGGCATTGGGTCACCCCAAGGTCTGGTATACATTTGACGGTCAGGACAGCGTTGAGTGTGGTTATTGTGACCGCCTGTTTGTCAAAAAGCGCGTTGTCAAAGGCAGTAAAGCCTCTTAACATTACCTGATATTGATTTTCCGTTCCGCCGTTTTATATAATGGAATATGAGGCGCTGCCATTGCGGGCCTCATGAAACATATATCTTTGCTCATTTTTAAAGAGGAGGAAAACATCATGACTGCAGGACGTTTGTCCCTTTTCGACAGCCCGCTATTTCTGGGTTTTGATCATTTCGAAAAAACTTTTGATCGCCTTCGTAAAACGGCTCAGGAGGGTTATCCCCCTTATAATATTGAACATATGGGCGACAATGCCCTGCGGATTACGCTGGCGGTAGCCGGTTTTGGCATGGATGACCTTGATATCGAAGTTGAAAATAACCAACTTGTTATCAGGGGCAAACAGAGCGAGGAAGAAGGCCGGACCTTTATCCACCGCGGTATCGCCGCTCGTCAGTTCCAGCGTGCCTTTGTGCTGGCTGACGGTATTGAGGTGCAGAGCGCCTTCCTTGATAACGGTTTGCTACATATCGACCTGATCCGGCTGGAACCGGAAGTTCAGGCCCGTAAAATAGCAATTCGTGCGCCTGGCAAACCCGAATCAAAGCTTATATCAGGAAATGCTGAAGAAGCGGCCCCTGACAAAAATAAGAAAAATAAATAAAATCATACCGTTACAGGTAATTCGTGAATGAAAGCCCAAAATACGGTATTCTGAATGTAGAGGTATGTTATGAATAGTCATGAACCTGATGCACGTTCCACTTTAAAAAATCTGTCCCATCAGGACTTCCTAAACTTCGGCGTTCATCAGATCGCCTATATCAAGCCGGTAAAACGGGAAGACGGGCAAGGGTACGCCATTCACGCCGCTGATGGAACAGCCCTGTCAGTCATGGATTCGCTAGATGGCGCCATCATGCTTGCCAAGCATAACAACCTTTATCCCGTCACGATTCACTAAATCGAATATTCTAAGCTGCTAATGTCCAGCCTTCGGGGCTGTGAAGAAGGCTGCGCATGGTGTCGATATCCTGCGTTTCCCGCAGTTTTGCACATAAATCAGGGTTACGCAGCAAACGGGTCAGGCGGGAAAGACGGCGCAGATAATGCGGCGCCTCCGCTTCCGGATATAACAACACGCAGATAATATCCGCCGACACATTATCAGGCGCGGCAACATCCACGGAGTCCTTTAAACGCACAAGAATCGAAAGAGAATTTTTGATAGAAGCCGTCTTAATAGCTGCCACACCGACACCAGTACCGATGCCGGACCGAGCCAGCTCTTCTGCCAGATCCTGCACCAGCGCCTGCACGGATGCTTCCGAATAACCGGGGGGAAATACTTTCTCAACAATAGCCCCAGCGATCTCTTTACCCCCGCTCGCCGCCAGGGATGGCAGGATTAAATCTATCGCCGTATCCCGCTCGAAATGATTATCATTCAGCATAATTTATGAATCCCTCAAAAAACGCTTATGCACCAGTACTTTTCGGTCTGATACAACTTTATTATAGGAGTGAAATAAAGCGAAAATGTGTAAATATCCAGTTAATTTTATGCCGCAACGCATAAAATATTCATATCACAAGTCATGCTTTGGACACAAAACTGTCCATGACCCGTTTAGTTCCGGATTTTTCGAAAGCGATATCCAGCTTGTGCCCATCAATGTGGATAATTTTTCCGTAGCCGAATTTTTCGTGGAAGATACGCTCACCGCGCTCAAATACCACCCCGGCGGCGGTTTGCACTTTGGCCCCTTGGGTCAAAGGCACCGATGGTGCGGAAGATGATCGGGATGAACTGGTATCCCAGTGGCTGGAGCGGTTAGCACCATAAAGCCCCATATCGCTCGACACATCCACGTGTTCACGTGGCAGCTCATCCACGAAGCGCGAGGGGATGGCATTCACCCAGTTCCCATATAGACGGCGGTTGGCCGCAAAAGAAATATAAGCCTGTTTACGGGCGCGGGTAATGCCCACATAAGCCAAACGCCGCTCCTCCTCCAGCCCCTTCAGGCCCGATTCATCCATGGAACGCTGGGATGGGAACAACCCCTCCTCCCAGCCCGGCAGGAAGACCGCATCAAATTCCAGCCCCTTCGCGCCATGCAGGGTCATGATGGAAATGGAATCGCCGTTTGTCTGGTCCTGATTTTCCAGCACCAGCGCCACGTGTTCCAGAAATTCCTGCAAATGCTCAAACCCTTGCAAGCTGGAAACCAGTTCGCGCAGGTTTTCAAGACGTCCCGGCGCTTCCGGAGTTTTATCCTCTTTCCACATCTGGTTATAGCCGGATTCCTCTAAAATCATCGCCGTCAGCTCGGCGTGATGCATGGAATTCACGAATGACCGCCAGCGCTCGAAATCATCCAGCAGCTTCATCAGCGTGGTTTTGACCTTTGCCCCCAGCTCATCCGTCTGGCAGATCTCGGAAATCGCGCCGTAAAGGCTGACCCCATAGGTGCGCGCATGGCTGTACAGCTTGTTCACAGTCGTATCGCCAATGCCGCGTTTCGGCACATTGATGATACGCTCCAGCGCCAGATCATCGGCGGGTTGCGCCACAACCCGCAAATAAGCCAGCGCATCGCGGATTTCCATCCGCTCAAAGAACCGCGCCCCGCCGATCACGCGGTAAGGCAAGCCCAGCTTGATAAAGCGCTCTTCAAATTCCCGCGTCTGGAAGCCCGCACGCACCAGAACGGCAACTTGACTAAGTGGCACCTGACGACGTTGCAGCTGCTCAATTTCCTCACCCACCCAGCGGGCTTCAGCTTCTCCATCCCATAGGCCGCGCACCTTTAACATCTCGCCCGCATCGCCTTCAGACCATAATTTTTTGCCCAAACGGTTTTCATTCTGGGATATCACGCTGTGCGCGGCTTCCAGAATGCGGCTGGTGGAACGGTAATTCTGCTCCAGCTTGATGATCGCCGCACCCGGAAAGTCCTTTTCAAAGCGCAGGATATTGCCCACTTCCGCTCCGCGCCAGCCATAGATCGACTGATCATCATCGCCCACGCAGCAGATATTGTTGGACCCTTGCGCCAATAGACGCAGCCATAAATACTGCGCCACGTTGGTGTCCTGATATTCATCGACCAGCAGATAACGAAACTGCGCGTGGTATTTCTCCAAAACTTCCGCATGCGCCGGGTCGCGCAATATGGTGATCATATGCAACAATAAATTCCCGAAATCGCAGGCGTTTAAGGATACCAAGCGTTCCTGATAAAGCTTGTAAAGCACCAGCAATTTGCCATCCACGGCGATCCCGGCTTCTTCCTCCGGCACCTGCGCGGGCGTCATGGCACGGTCCTTCCAGCGGTCGATCAGGGATATAACCATTTTGGGCGGCCATTTTTTGTGATCAACGCCGTTCAGCTCCATAATCTGTTTCATCAGCCGGGCCTGATCGTCCGGGTCCAAAATCGTGAAGTCAGATTGCAACCCCACCAGATCGGCATGACGGCGCAGCATACGGGCTGCCAGTGCGTGGAATGTACCAAGCCACCAGCCATCCACCGGCGCACCGCCCAGCAGGTGGGATACACGCTCCTTCATTTCCTGCGCGGCCTTATTCGTAAAAGTCACCGCCATAATCTGGGAGGGATACGCCCGGCCTGTTTGTAACAAATGGGCAAGGCGTGTCGTCAGCACGCGGGTTTTACCCGTGCCTGCACCAGCCAACACCAGAACCGGACCGTCCAGCGTTTCGACAGCCTGACGCTGCGCCGGGTTCAACGATTCAAGATAAGGGGCGGATGAGGAATTCTGAGAGATGGCTTGCATCCCTAGAGAGATAAAAACAGAATCAACCTATGGCAAGGGGTTTGCCGGGATTATCCTTTGTGGTGTTCCCCGGCGCCTTCTTCTGCGGGAGCTTCCCCTTCCGCAGGTGCTTCGGAGACTTCCGGCTCCAGCTCAGCTTTTTCAGCAGCAATCTGGGAATCAGACGGCAGAGCGGCGGAAGAACCAGCCTTGGTCCGCAGCCACGCAATCACAGCGGCACGGTCTTCGGGTTTTTTCAAACCAATGAAGTTCATTTTTGTGCCATCAACATAGGCTTTAGGCTTCCAAAGGAATTTGTTAAGTGAGGCATAATCCCAGTTGCCGCCCATGCCGGCCAGACCATCCGAATAGGCAAACCCGTCAAGATGTGCTTTCTTAGCTCCCACAATCCCCCACAGGTTAGGGCCTACACCGTTCGGGCCGCCGTTATCGAAGGAGTGACAAGCCGCACATACCTTGGAAAGCTTCTCGCCTTGCGCCACATCAGCTGTCGCAATCAGGTGAAGAACAGGTTCAGGCATCGCCGCTTTGGCAGGACCGCCGCCGGAAGCGCCTTCGATACCGGCAATTGCTACGGCGTCTTCTTCCATCTCATGACTATGAATTATATTTTTGGCAATAAAGCCCGAGAACATCGCAATAATGCCCGCAATCAGGACAGCGGCGAAGATCTTATTAAATTCCATATTATTCATAGCAATACCTGGGTTGAATTCTGATTTTTTATAAGATTAGGCTCTTTTTAAAACCCACTTATTTGACTATATTCATTCTGGCGAAAAATAAAGAGAAATATTTCATGTCTTCCCACAACAATTCCATCGCTTTTCAGGGTGCTCACGGCGCCTACTCCGACTTATCATGCCGCACGGTATATCCGGCACGCCCAACGCTGCCCTGCAATTCCTTTGAAGAAGCCTTCGAAGCCGTGCGGGGCAAGCAGGCAGAGCTGGCGATGATCCCGGTTGATAATACCATCGCGGGCCGCGTTGCCGATGTGCATCACCTGATGCCCGGCGGCGAGCTGTTCATTATCGGGGAACATTTTCAACCCGTACATCATGCGTTACTGGGGGTAAAGGGCACAAAAATCGAAGATCTCACCACCGTTCACAGCCATGTTCATGCACTGCCGCAATGCCGGAAATTTATTCGGGCTCAAGGGTTAAAGGGCGTGGTGCATGCCGATACCGCCGGTGCCGCCCGCGAGATTGCCGAAAAGGGGGACAAGACCCATGCCGCTATCGCCTCAACATTGGCGGCGGAAATCTACGGGCTTGATGTTCTAAAAACCGATATTCAGGACAATATGAACAATGTCACACGCTTTGTTATCTTATCGCGCGAACCTGAAATTCCAGCATATACGGAAAACCAACCCGCTCATGACACCATCACCAGCCTGATTTTCGAAGCGCGGAATATTCCGGCGGCGCTGTATAAGTGTCTGGGCGGCTTTGCCACAGCCGGGTTTAACCTGACGCGTCTGGAATCATACGTGAACGAAAATTTCGAAGCCGCCCGTTTTTACATGGATGTGGAAGGCCACCCGGAATCACCACACTTTAAACTGGCGCTGGAGGAGTTAGGTTTTTATGCCAAAGATGTGCTGTTCCTGGGCGCTTACCCGGCGCATGCGTTCCGCCGCGGATAACCATACCGGACATACAATTCAAAACTTCCGGAAAACTAAGGTTGTCCTGCAAGCTGATAGCGGTTAGTCTGGACGACTAACGGAAGGATTTTTTTAAAATGCCGACACATGCCGAACTTGCCGCGAAATTGCTGGTGGATGCCGCCACCTTCTTCCGCACACTGGGGGAACAAAATGAGCAACTGCGCGACCAAATGATGGAAAATGCTGGCATTTTCGACCAGATGGCTGGTTTGTTGACGCAAGACCCCGGCGGGGAGATGAACGACACAAGCTATGGTGAACTGGCAGGAAAACTTCTGAAGGATGCCGCAAATTTCTTCCGCTCGTTGGCACAGAATAATGAGCCCATTCGTGAACAGATGAACGAGAATGCGGACGTCTATACCCAGATCGCCGATCTGGTTACGCAAAACCCTGTGGGTATTCTCGATTAATCAGTGACCGGCTGAAGCAGGCGCCGCAGTCGTAGTCTTAGCTGAAGCAGGCGCTTCGGCTTTTCCACCGACAAGAAACACGGTTGCCCCAAAAGCCGCCGCACCGCATACCAACGTAAACAGAATAATTGTCACAAGACTCATCTGTTTTTTGGCCTTGCCTTCCAGAACTTTGAGCGTCATATCGATCTGACGGTTATTTTTGGGGTCAAAATATTTCTGCTTGATTTCCACCTTGTGGTAATTGCCGCTGGCATGAAGACCTTCCGCCTTTTTCATGGCTTCTTTCATGTTGGTGGTTGTATCGCCGATCATCTCCCAGTCCCGGTCCTTCTTACTGGCCGGGTGGTGATGAACATAAATGGAATATTCGATGGATTGCTCGGTTGCCTGATTGGTTGCTGCTTGCGCCATTGGTATTAGATCCCTCAACAAAATAACGGAAATTATTCTATCATGTTTTGAACATGATGAAATCCCATTGATAATCCAGAAAGTGATAATTTTCAGTTAATAGAAAGCGCCATTCATGCTATTCTGAATTTACACATTATCTTTTCTTCACAGCTTTGTTTCTCAAGACCTATCATGCCAGCCATTCGCTCTTCACGCCGCTCCGCCAAACGCCCTGGTTTTTTTGAATTGTTTCAGGAGAAACTTCAGGTTTTTCTGGCCCGCCGGGTCGTTGACTCTATGGCCCTGATTTTTGGCGTGCTTGCTGTATTTTTACTGGTGGCTCTCGGCAGTTATTCCGGGGCTGACCCCTCATGGAATACCGCCACCGGCACAGGCGACATTCATAACTGGATGGGGCATAAAGGCGCCGTGACCGCCGATATATTGCTGCAAACATTGGGCGGGGCGGCTCTTATCCTTCCGCTGGCTCTGGCAGTCTGGGGATACCGTTTATTCTTCCGCCTTTCGTTGCGGCCCTTTGCCCTGAAATTATCGGCATTGCTGCTGGCGGCAATCTTCCTGAGTATCGGTATAGGGCAAATTCCATCCTTTGGCTGGCTGAGCCACCCCTATATGGGCGGGGCCGGGGGCACGGTCCTGTTGAACGCTGTTGATGCCGGGCTGGCCCGTTTTGATCTTGGTGTTCCTCTGCCTCTCGTCAGCTTTACAGCCGCCCTTCTTAGCATATCCGCTCTTTTGTTTGCGCTATGCGTACCCATGCGGGCCGTCTTCAGAACCTTCCGGGTTACGTTTGGCCTGACCGCAAGGGGCTTTCGCCATGCGGGCGCGGGGCTGAACGTTTCTCTGGCTGGGTTGGCCGCTATAATGCCCCGGAATTTGTCACACCTGACGATGACAATGATGTTATTATGCCCGCAAAAGTACGCGGTAAAAGGCGTATCCAGCCGCGCCTGGCAGCAGAATCTGACTCTTTTGAATCTCATGAGACCGCAGAACTCGCCCCGCTTCCGGTCGCCGTACAAGCGCCGCCCGTCAAAACAGCCCGCAAGCAGACAAGCCCCAAACGCGCGCAAGCCAGTTTCCAGCTATCCGAAGCCGGGGAATGGGCTTTTCCTTCCCTTGAACTTCTGGAAGAAGCCAAGGCACAGCGCCCGCCGCCCGATGAAAACGCCCTTCGCCGTAACGCGCAGCTGCTTCAGAATGTGCTTAATGATTTCAAGGTGGATGGACAGATCAGTCATATCCACCCCGGCCCCGTGGTTACGCTGTATGAGCTGGAACCGCCCCCGGCACGAAATCATCACGCGTAATAAGCCTTTCAGACGATATCGCCCGCTCCATGTCCGCCGTATCGGTGCGCGCCGCTGTCGTACCGGGCCGCAATGTGATCGGGATCGAACTGCCCAATAAAACCCGTCAAATTGTCTATATGCGCGAACTGCTGGAAAGCGATGTGTATGAAGACAGCAACGCCCGCCTGCCGCTGGTTCTGGGGAAAGATATCGGCGGTCAGCCGATCATGGCAGATCTTGCCAAAATGCCGCATTTGCTGGTGGCCGGAACGACCGGTTCCGGGAAATCAGTGGCGGTGAATACGATGATTCTTTCGTTGCTTTACCGCCTCTCGCCCGAGCAATGCCGCTTTATCATGATTGACCCCAAGATGCTGGAATTATCCGTTTATGACGATATTCCGCATCTGCTTTCCCCGGTGGTGACCGAACCCGGCAAGGCCGTTGTTGCCCTGAAATGGGCGGTGCGGGAAATGGAAGACCGTTACCGCGCCATGTCCAAGCTGGGCGTACGGAATATCGAAGGCTATAATGAACGTCTCGCCGAAGCGCGCCGCAAGGGTGAAACCATTATGCGGAAAGTCGCCACAGGGTTTGACCCTGAAACCGGGCAGGAAATTTATGAGGACCGCCCGCTTGATCTCACGGCTCTGCCTTATATCGTGGTGGTTGTCGATGAATTCGCCGATCTGATGCTGGTCGCCGGGAAAGATGTTGAAAACGCCATCCAACGCCTTGCGCAGATGGCGCGGGCGGCGGGTATTCACCTGATCATGGCGACGCAGCGTCCGTCTGTGGATGTTATTACGGGCGTGATCAAAGCCAACTTCCCGACCCGGATTTCCTTCGCCGTAACCTCCAAAATCGACTCCCGGACAATTCTGGGCGAAGGCGGGGCCGAACAACTGCTCGGCATGGGGGATATGCTCTACATGGCACCCGGTGGGCGCATTACCCGCGTTCACGGGCCGTTCGTGGCGGATGAAGATGTCGAAAGCGTGGTGAATTTCCTCAAATCACAGGGCACACCGAACTATATCAATGATGTGACAGAAGAAAGTGACTTCGGTGATTCCGATGTCATGGGCGCACTGTTTGGCGGCGGCTCAGGCGGTGAAGGCGCTGATGAACTATACGATCAGGCTGTCGCGCTGGTGGCCCGTGAAGGCAAGGCGTCCACCAGCTTTATTCAGCGATACTTGCAAATCGGCTATAACCGCGCCGCGCGGATTATCGAGGAAATGGAGCGGCAGGGCGTGGTCAGCAAGGCCAACGCCACCGGCAAGCGTGAAGTGCTGATAACCGATCACGGCAGTTATTAAAGATCAAGATCCTCTTGAAACTCTTTAAAACCAGTCTATTCTAGCTGGTATGAAAAACCTGCTTATGTTTCTGGCGGCACTGCTGCTTTCTTTCCCGGCTTTTGCGGATAATGCCGCTGATGTTAAAAAAGCGGAAGCTTACCTGAAAACCTTCGACACCGCCCGTGCCCGCTTTGTGCAAACAACGCATAACGGCGTGCAGCTGGTGGGTACGTTCTATCTGGACCGTCCCGGCAAACTGCGGTTTGAATACGACCCTCCGATTGAAGATTTCGTGGTGGCGGATGGTTTCTTTATCTATTTCTACGATGCAGAAGCCAAGGAACAGACCAATGCCCCCATTGGGCAAACACTGGCAGATTTTATCCTGAGGGATGATGTAAAACTCTCCGGGGATGTGCAGGTAACGGATGTAAAGCGTGACGGCGGGCTGCTGCAAATAAAACTGGTGCAATCATCCGACCCGGAAGCGGGTTCGCTGACACTGGGATTTGAGGAAGAACCCTTCCAGCTTAAAAAATGGCGTGTTGTCGATGCGCAAGGCTTGATCACGGAGGTAGAGCTTTTCTACTTAAAATCGGGCATGACTCATCCTTCCGGTCTGTTTGTCTACGCTGATCCGGACTTGGGGCAAACACCGCGCTATAACCAATAAGGCTGGATCAATGAGATCAAACGCCGCATCACCTATAGAGACCCTTGTCCGCCAGCTGGCAGGTCTTCCGGGCCTAGGCAGCCGATCCGCGCGGCGCATCGCCTTGCATCTTCTGCAAAGGAAGGATGATAAAATGCTGCCGCTGGCATTTGCCTTGCAGGACGCGGCAGAAAAAATCAAAAACTGTATGTCATGTGGCAATCTGGATATGAGTACACCCTGCCATATATGTGCTGATGATACACGTGATCTGCAGCAAATCTGCATCGTTTCACAGGTCAGTGACCTTTGGGCGATTGAACGTACGGGTGCGTACAGGGGGCGATATTTTGTGCTGGGCGGGTTATTATCGGCGCTGGATGGGATCGGGCCGGATGATCTGGGCATTGAACGCCTGCTCGCAAAGCTGGCTGAAGAACGTACGCAGGAAGTTATTCTGGCACTCAGCGCGACCGTTAACGGACAATCAACCGCGCATTATATCGCTGATCAGATAGCAGGCGTCCCTGACCTGTCCGCTATACAAATATCGCGTCTGGCGCACGGCGTGCCGGTGGGCGGTGAGCTGGATTACCTTGATGAAGGCACTATCGCCACCGCCCTTAAAAAACGTACGGCTTGATTTTTATTCTTTTTCTGACACGTACAGTGTGCCGCCGCCACTTACCTGGAGCGCGGCAATATGCGTGGCATGGCCTGTTTCACCGCCGCCCAGCGCGATATCATAATAAGTGTTAGCCGGGAAAAAATGGTCGGCGCTTGTCGCGGCCACACTGGCACCGCCCAGACGTACATAGATATCTGTTGTGGCATACAGGCTTATTACACGCGTACCGGCGGCAAAGGCCGTGCTGTTACGGGCCGACGTACCGCTTACCGTAATGGCATGGGCACCGCCCGATGTTTTCAGGCGTAATGCGGGGATGGGGTTGTTATTTACATCGAGGGGAAGGCTTGTCATGGGTAAAACTCCTTTAGCTTGAAACCAATAAAAAACGCCGCCCCTTGGATAAGAGGCAGCGCCTGAAAATGCATACACTTTATGCGTTGATAGATATGAAGATGCCTTTTTATGAAGTAAAAGTCAAGAAAATATTCCTATTTTATATTTGCCGCAACCGGGAAGACCTTATGCCCAGTGAGCGGCTCTGAACCGTAGCTACCGCCAAAATAATCCATCCTGACAACCAGAATGGTAAAAACCGGGAGCCTGCGGGGAAATAATGATCCGCCGCCCATAAGGCCAGTAATGCAAAGAGTCCGGCTACCGCATAAATTCTTTGACGCGTACCGCGATTAAGAGCGCTGATAAAGAGCAACCCTTGATAAAGCCCTAAAACATACAGAAATACTGTCCCGCCCATACCCAGTTCATAAACCCGCGCATGATATGCCGATAATGTCTGCTCCGGGATAATCTCCATAGACTGCAACACGGGTGCCATACCCGGCCCATAACCAAACCAGTGCCCTGAAAGCGCCATATAGGCGGGTGTGACCGTCTCGGAAACAAAGATAACCAGAACAAACGCACTTATTGTAAACCCCGTCAAAGCCGCCGTAACAATAACACGGCCTTGCGCAGCACTGCCTGCAAAGCTGGTCGCCAGATAATAAGCACAAGCGATCAACATGGGGGGAGTCAAAGCCTTCTGAGCATTAAAGAATGAAATATACCCGGCCTCCAGATCCATTTCGGGGAATGATGTTATCATCTCCCTTAAGTCCTGGTACTGCCAGGGCCAAACCGGAAATAGGGCCGTACCCAATACCCACACCCCATAACAACCTGCCAAAGCCAGCCATATCGCCGTTTTATCAGAAAATGTATTTATAGCCTTGTAACAAGCCTCTCGCATGACGGACCTATCCCGATTGCTGGATATCGTCTGCGATAGGCTTCCACCTGCTGCTAACTTTTCTTCCTCAGCCACATGCCCGAAGAAAAGCAGCTCTGCCATCCATAACCCTCGAATCAGCGCAAACCCGGCCCATAAAATCATCAAAATGCCCGTTACAAACATTTGCTTGGGAAACAGAAAGAGCATCCCCATGCTGAAAACGATCAGCCCCATCAATAGCGGAAACGAATAACGCATTGCTATTTTTCCTTATCCCTGACGTAACGGCTGACATAGCGCTCGATTTCAGGCTTCAGACGCGGATTAAGCTGCGCGGATATATCAAGCGCGGTACGTGTTCGCGCATCGGACGACCCTCTTGCCGCCGACAGAACCTGTGTGGTTTCCGCTATATCCTTCCACAACAGAGCGTCATGGGGGGTATAAGAAAGCGCCTTTAGCTTGGCAGAAAGCGCTTTGGCATGAAGATCTTCACGCTCCGACAGGCTTAAATCCGTACGGTTTTGTGCCTGTGACAACAAAACACGGGCAATTGCCAAATTTTCTCCGGCCTGTGTAGCGGGGCTTTGCAAAAAGACAAGGCAAATACCCATCGCCCCCGACACAAAGGCCAAAAAAATTAACGCGCCCACGCCAACTTTATTCAGGAGATATTTCGGCATGCCGCACTATACGCAGTAAGGCGAATGAGGGGCAAGGGGGTTAAGAGGCTACTCATCCTCTTTATAACGGCCATAATAGTATACCGTATCGCCATATCCGTAGCGTACATGCTTGTTAACATTCACGTTTGTCAGCACGAAGGCCAGTGGCCCATAACCCATATCAGAGAATTGCTTCACCCCACCCATAACAATTTCGCGTGGAGTCTTATCCCATGAAACAGCGTACAGCGTTTGATCCGACAGACGCGCCAGAACACGGGCATCTGAGACTGCCAAGGCACACGAGGGATAG